>NZ_CP074074.1:0-300000 GCF_045788535.1 Allotamlana fucoidanivorans
ATGGAGCATAGCACATGTTTCCACTGTGGACTGGACGCTTCTTCCTCAAGAATTGTCTATGATAATAAGTCGTTTTGTTGTAACGGTTGTAAAACTGTATACGACATTTTCTCTGCGAACAACCTAACTTGTTATTATGATTTACAACAGGCTCCTGGAGCTACTCCAAAAGAAGTTGAAGGCAAATACAATTTTTTAGAAAATGAGAAAATTGTGGAACGTTTGTTAGAGTTTAATGATGAAAACATTCAAATTATAACGCTTTATATACCCCACATTCACTGTAGTTCGTGTATATGGATTTTAGAAAACTTAAATAAATTACAAGCTTCGGTTGGTTCTTCTATTGTGAATTTTGGAAAGAAAACCGTTCGAATTTCATATAACCCAAATAAGCTCTCCTTAAAAGAATTAGTTAAATTATTAAGTAGTATTGGCTATGAGCCTTTTATAAGTTTAGATGACTACAGTGTAGGCAAAAAAAATATAGACCGCTCCTTGATTTACAAACTCGGTGTGTCTGGGTTTGCCTTCGGAAATATCATGTTTTTGTCATTCCCCGAATATTTTCAGGTGAGTGGTTTTTGGATTGAAAAATACGCCCCTCTTTTCAGGTGGCTTATGTTTAGTTTTTCCCTTCCCGTTATTTTTTACTGTGCTCAAGATTATTTTATTTCAGCCTATAAAGGTCTAAAATCTAAAATATTAAATATAGATGTTCCCATAGCTCTTGGAGCTTCTGTACTATTCTTAAGAAGTACATTTGAAATTATTTTCAATATAGGAACAGGCTTTTTTGATAGTCTTTCAGGATTAATTTTCTTTCTACTTCTTGGCAAATTCTTTCAACAGAAAACCTATAACTTTTTATCCTTTGAACGGGATTACAAATCCTATTTTCCAATTGGAATTACCAAAATTTCTTCGGAAGGACAAGAAACATCCATTCAAGTATATGATATTAAAAAAGGTGACCGATTACTTATTAGAAACGAAGAACTCATTCCCGTTGATTGCATTTTAATAAAAGGTAAAGCCAGAATTGATTATAGTTTTGTTACAGGAGAATCTGACCCCGTTTCAAAACAATCTGGCGACAAATTATTTGCAGGAGGAAAACAACTTGAAGGCAGTATTGAAGTAGATGTTTTAAAAACAGTTGAGCAAAGTTATTTAACCCAACTATGGAGTAACGATGTATTTAACACCAATAAAGAAGATAGATTTACCTCCATAACAAATGCCATAAGCAAACAATTTACAATTATCATTTTAAGCATTGCTTTTATAGCCACGGCCTACTGGATGTATGTAGATTCGTCAAAAGCACTTAATGTTTTTACAGCCGTGCTTATTATTGCCTGTCCCTGCGCTATTGCCTTGGCTGCACCATTTACCTTTGGAAATTTACTTCGGATATTTGGTAAATTAAAATTCTATGCCAAAAATGCCTCTGTAATAGAACAGCTGGCCACTATCAACACCATTATTTTTGATAAGACAGGTACTATAACAGCAAATAAAGAAACAACCATTGAATATAACGGCATACACCTATCTAATGAAGAAGAAAGGTTATTAAAGAGCACCCTAAGAAATTCAAACCACCCGTTGAGCCGGTCTTTATATGCCCTTTTAAAAGAAAATGACATTATCGCTTTAGAAGACTATCAAGAACATATAGGAAGTGGCATTGAAGCAAAACACAAGCAACATACTATTAAAGTTGGCTCTGCTCCTTTTGTTGGATTGCAGGCAGAAAATGTGAGCTTAAATACAGCCGTGCACATTAGTTCTAATAATACATATAAGGGAAAATTTACCTTTTATAACAGCTACCGAAAAGGGCTTTCAAAACTGTTCAACCAACTGAAAAAAAATTACGACCTAGTTATTTTATCGGGTGATAATGCTGGAGAAAAAGAAAATCTAACCAAATTACTTCCTGCCAAAACCAAATTATTTTTCAATCAAAAACCTGAAGATAAACTAGAATACATCAAACATCATCAGAGTTCAGGAGCAAAAGTTTTAATGATTGGTGATGGTCTTAATGACGCCGGTGCTTTAGCGCAAAGTGATGTTGGCATAGCCATTTCTGAAAACGTTAATGTTTTTTCACCGGCGTGCGATGTCATTTTAGACGCCTCAAAATTCAATCAACTTTACGCCTTTATAAAAGCATCAAAGTCTGCTGTAAAAATCATAAAATGGAGCTTTGTTCTTTCATTCATATATAATAGCATAGGTCTTTATTTTGCAATTACTGGGCAATTAGCACCTGTAATAGCTGCCATATTAATGCCTTTAAGCTCAATAAGCATTGTTGTGTTTACCACCGTAACCACCAATATTTTGGGCAAAAAACTAAAATAAGCTTGGCAAAACATGATAAATGTCATATTTTAGAAAACGGTTTGAAAGTAATTTTGACCTGTAACTTCAATTAGGTATGAGTGTTATTTATATATTGCTGGCTATTAGCATAGTAGTTGCTATAGGCTTTTTTGTTGCTTTTGTATTTGCCGTAAGAAGCGGACAATATGATGATAGCTATACCCCTTCCGTTCGTATGTTATTTGATGACGAACTCATAAAAGAAAAACCAAAAGAATCAATACTAACCAAAAAAGATTAACAATTACTATTATGGAAATGCAACAATTTCATTACGATAATAAGATCGTTACCAAATTCCTCTATGCCACAATAATTTTTGGTGTGGTGGGAATGGCTGTGGGTTTATTACTCGCTTTTATGTTTCTATTCCCCAATCTAACAGATGGCATTTCGTGGCTTAGTTTCGGTAGATTAAGACCGTTGCATACCAACGCTGTTATATTTGCATTTGTTGGAAACGCCATGTTTGCAGGTGTATATTACTCCTTGCAGCGTTTACTAAAAGCACGTATGGCCAGTGATTTATTAAGTAATATAAACTTTTGGGGCTGGCAACTTATTATTGTAGCCGCAGCTATTTCATTACCTCTAGGGTTTACAACATCAAAAGAATATGCTGAGCTAGAATGGCCTATAGATATTGCTATTGCTTTAGTTTGGGTTGTTTTTGGTGTAAACATGATTTGGACTATTTTAAAACGTAGACAACGCCATCTTTATGTGGCTATTTGGTTTTACCTTGCCACATTTGTCACTGTTGCAGTACTTCATATTTTTAACAGTTTAGAACTTCCTGTAAGTGCCATGAAGAGTTACTCTGTTTATGCTGGTGTTCAGGATGCCTTGGTGCAGTGGTGGTATGGCCATAATGCGGTTGCATTCTTTTTAACAACACCCTTCTTAGGGCTTATGTACTATTTTGTACCTAAAGCAGCTAACAGACCCGTGTATTCTTATCGATTATCTATAGTACACTTTTGGTCCTTAATATTTATTTACATCTGGGCAGGGCCACACCACTTGTTATATACAGCATTACCAGAATGGGCTCAAAACTTAGGAGTTGCTTTTTCTGTTATGCTATTGATGCCTTCTTGGGGTGGTATGATTAATGGCCTTTTAACCTTACGTGGCGCATGGGATAAAGTAAGAACAGATCCTGTTTTAAAATTTATGGTGGTAGCTATTACAGGATATGGTATGGCTACATTTGAAGGCCCAACACTTTCATTAAAAAATGTAAATGCTGTGGCGCATTTTACAGATTGGATTATTGCTCACGTTCACGTTGGTGCCTTAGCGTGGAATGGATTTATGGCTTTTGGTATTATTTATTATTTAATTCCTCGTTTATTCAAAACAAGATTATACTCCTTACCGCTAGCTAATTTACATTTCTGGCTAGGTACTTTAGGTATTATTATTTATGCCCTTCCTATGTATGTGGCTGGGTTTACACAATATTCCATGTGGCAACAGTTTAACCCTGACGGTACATTGGTTTATGGTAACTTCTTAGAAACAGTTACTGAGATTATCCCTATGTATTGGATGCGTGCTATAGGTGGCACACTATACATTACAGGATTGCTTATTTTGGTTTATAATATAGTTGTCACCATTAAACAAGGTAGCAAAGTTGAAGATGAGCTTGCCGAAGCACCGGCACTTGAAAAAGTAACTAACAAACGTACCGTAAATGAAGGCTGGCATACTTGGTTAGAAAGAAGACCAATTCAATTAACAATATTGGCTACCATAGCTATTTTAATTGGAGGTGTCATTCAAATTGTACCTACTATTATGGTGAAATCAAACATACCGACCATAGCAAGTGTAAAACCATACACTCCTCTTGAATTAGAAGGTCGTGATATTTATATTAGAGAAGGTTGTGTAGGCTGCCACTCTCAAATGATTCGTCCATTTAGACATGAAGTAGAGCGTTATGGTGAATATTCAAAAGCAGGAGAGTACGTGTACGATCATCCATTTTTATGGGGTAGTAAACGTACAGGACCAGATTTACATCGCCTAGGGCAAAAGTATTCTGATAATTGGCATTTTAATCATATGTATGACCCACAAAGCACCTCATCTGGTTCCATTATGCCACGTTACCCATGGTTAATCACAGGGAAAAGCAGTAAGTTAGATAAATCTCAAACCGAAGCCAAAATGAAAACCATGGTATCATTAGGTGTGCCATATTCAGATGAAGATATTTCTAATGCGCAACAAAGTATGGATGAGCAAGGAGCTCAGATTGAAAAGAATTTATATTCTGATCCCGATTTTGTTTCAGCCTATGAAGCTGATAAAAAATCGGCTGCTGAAAACGGTGAAGATTTCATCGAAATGAAAAACAGAGAAATTGTAGCCTTAATTGCTTATCTACAACGATTAGGAACTGATATTAAAGTTGATGTTCAGTAATCACCAAAACGAATAACATGCTAAAATACATCAAAAATCACATGGAAACCATAGCAGGTATAGAGGTATACCCTATTATTTCCTTGCTCATCTTTTTTATATTTTTTGTAGCCTTGTTTTGGTGGGTCATTACCGCAAAAAAAGACTATATAAAAACTGTTAGTAACCTTCCATTAGACAACCACCAAAACGACGATATATTATGAGAAATTTAGTTCCATCTTGGATTCGTGTTCCAATCATATTTTTTATCATCTTCGGAGCCGTTGAATTCTTTATAGACTCAGGAGATAAACCCGCATTTGTTGAATACCCAGCAGTTCTACTTTTCTTATTATTAGTTCTGTTAATTCTTATTGCCATAGAGGCCATAATTGGGGCTTTAGAAAATGTGATGCTTCATAAACTTGATGAAGAAGCCAAAGCCCGATTTTTAGCAGAAAAAGAAAGTGCCGTACAGTTTGCCTGGCTAAAAGAAACCTATAAAAAACTTCTAGGACAAAAACCATTAGAAGAAGAAGGCGAAATTATTTTAGACCATAATTATGATGGTATTAAGGAGCTAGACAACAATTTACCGCCATGGTGGTTATATGGTTTCTATATTTCAGTTGTATTTGCGGCTTTTTATTTGTTAAGATTCCATGTATTTAATGGCCCATCGCAAATAGATGAATTAGAGACCGAATTAGCTGAAGCGCGTATTGCCATTGAAGAATACAAAAAAACAGCAAAAGATTTAGTAGATGTAAATACCGTTACACAATTAACCGATGCTAATGATTTGGCCGCAGGTAAAAAAACATTTGAAACCAATTGTGTGGCTTGTCACATGATTGACGGTGGCGGTGGTATTGGCCCCAATTTAACAGATAAGCATTGGATTTTAGGAGGTGATATTAAAAGCATCTTTAAAACCATATCAGAAGGTGGACGTTCAGGAAAAGGTATGATTGCCTGGAAAACACAGTTAAAACCTGCAGAGATTGCTCAAGTAGCATCATATATATTAACGTTTCAAGGGACCACGCCCGCAAACCCTAAAGCTCCCGAAGGTGATATTATTGTGGAACCCGAAGCAGCAATAGAAAACGCAACTGAATAACATAACAGTTGTATATAACTAAATAAGCAGGATTGGCTTCAAGAAATCTAACCGCTTCTTGAAGCCTTAAATAAAAATAAATTGGAGACCCCAGAACACGAAATATTCAGAGATTCCATTGGTACAATTACTGAAGATGGGAAAAGAGCATGGGTTTTTCCTAAAAAACCTAGCGGTAAATACTACCAATACCGCAAATTGGTTAGTTATATCCTACTGGCCATACTCCTACTGTCTCCGTTTATAAAAATTAACGGGAACCAATTTTTAATGTTCAACGTTTTAGAGCGTCGCTTTAATATTTTTGGTTTTCCTTTTTGGCCGCAAGATTTTCATCTCTTTGTGATTTCTATGCTCATAGGCGTTATTTTTATCACTTTATTTACGGTGGCCTTTGGTAGAATTTTTTGTGGGTGGATTTGCCCCCAAACCATTTTCATGGAAATGGTATTCAGAAGAATTGAATATTGGATTGAAGGCGACCGAAATAAACAGCGTAAATTAGCTCGACAAAAATGGGATGCTGAAAAAATAAAAAAGAAAGGACTCAAGTTCTTAATATTCGCTATCATTTCTTTTATTATAGCCAATGTCTTTTTAGCCTATTTAATAAGTAGTGATAAACTAATTCAATATATCACAGATGGCCCCACTGAGCATTTTAGCACTCTTATTTCGCTCACCATATTCACAGCCGTTTTTTATTTTGTTTTTGCTTGGTTTAGAGAACAAGTTTGTGTGATTGCCTGTCCGTATGGTCGGTTGCAAGGTGTATTGTTAGATACTAAATCCATTGTTGTTGCTTATGATCATAAACGCGGAGAAGGCAAAAATGGACGAAAAAAATTCAGAAAAAATGAAGATCGCACTGCTTTAGGTTTTGGTGATTGTATTGATTGTTTACAATGTGTTCATGTTTGCCCCACAGGTATAGATATCAGAAACGGAACCCAACTGGAATGTGTAAATTGTACTGCTTGCATTGACGAATGTGATCATATTATGGAAAGCATCAACCTTCCTAAAGGATTAATTCGTTACGCCAGTGAAGAAAACATTAAGAATAAAACCCCCTTTAAACTCACGCCCAGAATGAAAGGCTACATTGCCGTTTTAGCCATCATGACTGGTTTGTTAATTGGTATGCTATTTTTAAGAAATGATGTTGAAGCTAATGTTTTAAGATTACCAGGGCAGCTTTATGAACATAAAGACAATAATATAATTAGTAATGTTTTCACTTATAAACTAGTCAATAAAACCTCTAGGGATATTGAAAATGTGTCTTTAAAATTGATGTCACACCAAGGTGAGCTAAAACTTGTGGCTACAAGTGATAATTTTGTAGTGCCTAAACAAGGTATAGCTGAGGGGACGTTATTTGTGGAGATTAATAATGCCGCATTGTCTGGTGATAGGAATAAAATTAAAATTGGCGTTTACGAAGATGATAAACTCATTGAAACAACCACGGCAAACTTTTTAGGCCCAAGAAGTTTCAAATAACTAAAAAAGTAGAATAATGAAGATTAGTTGGGGAACAGGAATAGTATTGGCATTCGTCGGATTTATTTCCTTTATCATGTACTTTATTGTAACCATGAATGTGAATAAGGATTTTGAACATGAACTGGTTACTGATGATTATTATGCTGAAGAATTGGCATATCAAAATGACATTAACAAGCTTAATAATGCGAAAGGTTTAGCTGAAAACATAAGTTACAGTAAAACCAATGAAGGCTTAATGATTACGTTTCCCAAGACATTTGATTATAAAAATATTTCAGGAAAAGTGTTCCTATATAGACCATCTAACAAACAACTAGACTTTGAAACTGCTATTTCATTGTCTAATCCTTATTTGCTCATACCTGACAATCGTTTGGTAGATGGTCGTTGGAACATTAAAATAGATTGGCAATATAAGGGAAATTCTTATTTATTTAAACAGGCAATAACATATTAATATGTTGGTCTCTGCCTTCATATTAGGTTTACTAGGTAGTTTTCACTGTGTAGGCATGTGTGGCCCTATTGCTTTTATGTTGCCGGTAGATAGACATAACCATTTAAAAAAAATAATTCAGATTTCCATTTACCACTTCGGCAGACTGATGTCTTACACCATCATTGGTCTTATTTTTGGATTAATAGGTAAAAGTCTTTTTATTTTTGGATTTCAACAGCAATTATCTATTAGCATTGGGGTGCTCATGATTTTAGCCGTGGTTATTCCGCAAAAGACATTAAACACATTTAATATTTCTAAGCCTATATATTTAGCAATAGGAAAAATTAAATCTTCTTTAGGTAAAGCACTTAAGAAAAAAACGGCTGATACTTTTTTGACCATAGGTTTTTTAAATGGTTTTTTACCTTGCGGATTAGTTTATATGGCTGTTTTTGCGTCTTTAGCCAGTGGAGGGGCTCTAAAAGGAAGTCTGTATATGATACTTTTTGGACTAGGCACTATCCCTTTAATGACCACAGCCATATATTTTAGTCAGCTTTTAAAACATTCCGTAAGACAACGCATCCAAAAAGCTATTCCTTATGTTGTGATTTTCATTGGCTTATTATTTATTATTCGTGGTCTTGGATTAGGTATTCCATACTTGTCTCCTGCTCCGATTACAGACAATATCTCCAGCTCTATGGAGTGTCACTAACAACCTGCTTTAAGAACACTTACCACATTCCAAATCTTTTCTTTGTTAATATTAACATAAATTTAATATATGAAAACCCAGAATTAATAGCAATACTATTATTTTTGAAATTAAAATTATTAAATATGAAAAGTTTACTCTCTAACTTAAAAATAGCCGTACCAGAGAAAATCTTTGTGAAAGACCCTGAATCGTCTAAACTAGGTAAACGTATTATAGAGTATAGTATTTCTCTTATAGATGAATTAGGGTTTGAAAGCTTTACTTTTAAAAAACTTGGACAAGCAATTGACTCCAATGAAAGTTCAATTTATAGGTATTTTGAGAGTAAACACAAACTTCTTTTGTATCTTTCTTCATGGTATTGGGCCTGGATAGAATACCAATTAGTATTTGAAACCCACAACATTACCAACCCCAAAGAAAAATTATTAAAAGCTATTGATGTTGTATGCAGAACAACACAAGAAGACTCTAAATATTCTCATATTAATGAAGTTATTTTAAATAGAATTATTATCAATGAAAATTCAAAATCCTTTTTAACTAAAGAAGTTGATCAGGAAAATAAAGATGGTTATTTTGTAATTTATAAACGCGTAGTGAATAGATTGACCGACATGATTTCTGAAGCTAACGTAACATATAACTATCCGTCCTCATTAGCCACCACTATTATTGAAGGTGGATTACATCAACATTTTTTAAAGGATCACTTTTCATCAATAACCAACTGTAAAGAAGATACGTTGACTGTTAGCTTTTTTATTCATTTAGCCTTAAACACTTTAAACATTTAATTATGGCGAAACCTATTATGACGCCTTGGCGTCGTTTACTTGGCCTACTGCAATTAGAAAAAAAAGACATATTGCAAATTTTTTATTATGCCATATTTTCAGGCGTAATATCCCTGTCATTACCTCTAGGAATACAAGCCATTATTAATTTAATTCAGGGGGCTCAAGTATCTACGTCTTGGGTGGTTTTAGTTGTATTAGTTACCATAGGAGTAGCCTTTTCGGGTGCGTTACAACTCATGCAATTACGCATTATTGAAACCATTCAACAGCGTATATTTACAAGATCATCGTTTGAATTGAGTTACCGATTCCCAAAGATTAAAATGGCTAAGCTACGCGATTATTATCCGCCTGAACTTGCCAATCGTTTTTTTGATACTTTAACCATTCAAAAAAGTTTATCAAAAATATTAATTGATGTGCCTACCGCTATTCTTCAAATTGTTTTTGCGCTTATTCTACTATCCTTTTACCATCCATTCTTTATCGTTTTTGGCTTACTGCTTCTTATGCTCATTTTTGTAGTATTTAAATTCACAGCACGTAAAGGACTAGAAACTAGCTTAAAAGAATCAAAAAACAAATATAAAGTAGCACACTGGATTCAAGAAATTGCCAGAACGGTAATCAGTTTTAAACTATCAGGAAGCACAAACTTGGGAATCTCAAAAAATGATGACTTAGTATATAATTACCTTATAGCAAGAGAAAACCATTTTAAAATATTAATGCTTCAGTTTATACAAATGATTAGCTTTAAGGTTATTGTAACAGCAAGCTTATTATTAATTGGAGGTGCTTTAGTTTTAAATCAGGAAATGAATATTGGGCAGTTCGTGGCTGCCGAGATTATTATTCTTCTCGTTATCGCCTCTGTTGAAAAGCTTATTTTAGGTTTAGAATCTTTCTATGACACCTTAACATCTTTAGAAAAAATAGGTGAAATAGTTGACAAAGATTTAGAGAGTCAAACAGGTAGCAGACCACAATTTTCAAAAGGCATTCATATTGAATTAGATCATGCTTCTTACGAAGTTTCAAATCGTGATAAGCATATATTGAAAGACATTTCACTTAAAATTAATCCTAATAGCAGAATTCTAGTAAAAGGTGAAAGTGGTGCTGGAAAATCAACGTTGCTCCGATTAATTTCTGGCGTTATTGAGGCTACATCTGGTAATGTATACATAAACGACATGTCTATAAGTAGTTTACATTTAAACTTCTATAGATCGCAACTTGGCTTGTCTTTATCTGATGAAACTCCTTTTGAAGGTTCTATTAAAGACAATTTAACTTTTGGCAATCCATTAATAACCGATGACGACATTTTTGAGGTAATAGATCTGGTTGGACTGAAATCGTTTATAAAAGAGCAACCTGAAGGACTAGACACCATACTTTATCCAGATGGAAAACGCATGTCATACACACTTTCAAAGAAACTTGTATTGGCAAGAGCCATTTTAAAGAAGCCAAAGGTTTTAATTCTTGAAGATCCCCTAGATCGATTTAACAAAGCTGAAACCGTATCTATTGTTAGATACTTAACTCATAAAGATCGCCCGTGGGCTTTGGTGGTTGTAGCTAGTAGCAGTGCTTGGAGTAATGAGTGTTCTGAAATAATAACCCTAGAAAAAGGTAGAATAAAAAACGATTAAGTCATGCTAAACATTTCTCATAACCAGTTGAATAAAACCATTGACTTATCAAAATTTAAGTCTGGCAAAAACGTTATAGACAAAACTTACTATAAGTATATTAACAAGTTTCTGTTAACAGCGGCTGTTATTTTAGTCATTGTTCTTTTTCTCCCTTGGACACAAAACATTACAGGGTCGGGTATGGTAACTACCTTAAAACCAAATCAAAGACCTCAACACATCATGTCTCAAATTCCTGGTAGAATTGAAGAGTGGTATGTTATGGAAGGGGACTCTGTAAAAAAAGGAGATACCATTTTAAGAATTTCAGAAATTAAAAGCGAATACTTTGATGACAAACTAGTTGAACGAACCAATGAACAAATTCAAGCAAAAGCATCATCAGTTACAGCTTATGGTGGTAAAGTTGAAGCGTTAAAGCGACAAATTATCGCTCTACAAAATGAACAAAAACTTAAGTTACAACAAACGGAAAATAAGTTGCTTCAGGCTCATTTAAAAGTAAAAAGTGATAGTATAGATTTAGAAGCTGCTAAAACCAACTTAACCATTGCGCAACGTCAGTATGACCGCATAGAAACGCTGCAAAATGAAGGCTTAAAAGCCCTTAAAGATGTTGAAGAAAAAAGGCTAAAACTTCAGGAAACGCAAGCAAAACTCATTTCTCAAGAAAACAAATATGTAGCAAGTAAAAATGACGTTATTAACGCTAAAATTGAATTATCAAGAGTAAAAGCTACATATAGTGATAAAATTTCAAAGGCCCAAAGCGATATGTATACGGCCCAATCTGGAGGTTTTGATGCTAAAGCTCAGGTTACCAAATTAGAAAACACCTACTCTAATTATAAAAAGCGCAATAGCCTCCTTTTTGTAACAGCACCGCAAGACGGGTTTATCAATAAAACCGTCACCGATGGTATTGGTGTTACCTTTAAAGAAGGAGAAGAACTGGTTAGCATTATGCCAGCAAATTATGAACTCGCCGTTGAAACCTATGTAAGACCTATTGACCTACCGCTTTTACACAAAGGCGAAAAAGTAAGAGTACAGTTTGATGGTTGGCCCGCTATTGTTTTCAGTGGTTGGCCTAATGTTTCTTACGGCACGTATGGAGCCAAGGTGGTGGCTATTCAAAATTTCACAAATGAAGATGGTAACTATAGAGTACTTCTGGCTCCTGATGAACAGGATCATGAGTGGCCCAAGGCCATAGGTGTGGGATCTGGAGCAAGAACCATAGCACTGCTAGAAGATGTCCCTATTTGGTTTGAATTATGGAGACAAATTAATAGTTTTCCTCCCAACTATTACAAACCAGAAGGAACCCTTGATAAAGTCACTAAAAAAAATAAATAATGAGAACAATAATCCTCTTATTCGTGTTCTTTACTTCCATATGTACCGCACAGGATAGTACATCTGTAATCACCTTATCAGAGTACTTAGGGTATGTTAAATCCTTTCATCCCATTGTAAAACAGGCTCATTTGGTTATTAGTGAAAGTGAAGCCAAATTATTGAAATCACGTGGTGCTTTTGATCCCAAATTAGAAGTAGATTATGATAGAAAAAAATTCAAAAACACCGAATATTATGACAAACTAAATGCCGCATTTAAAATCCCCACTTGGTTTGGTGTTGAATTGAAAGGTAATTTTGAAGAAAATACAGGTGCTTATTTAAATCCAGAATCAAATGTTCCTATTGACGGTTTGTATAGTGTTGGTGTTTCTGTCTCTGTAGCAAAAGGTTTGCTCACCAACCAACGTATGGCTATGCTAAGACAAGGAAAACTTTTTGTAAAACAGGCAAAGGCAGATCAAAAACTACTGGTTAATAACATTTTATATGAGGCTACTAAAACCTATTTCAATTGGCTTAAAACCTACAACGAAAAACAAGTTTATAATGACTTTTTAAAAAATGCACAATTGAGATTTGATGGTATAAAGAAAGGTTATGAAGTAGGGGACAAACCAGCCATTGACACTTTAGAGGCAAGAATAGCATTAAACAACCGAAAATTAAGCCTTGAAAAAGCACGTATTAAATTCATTAAGTCGTCTTTAGAATTATCCAACTATCTGTGGTTAAATGACAATACACCCATAGAAATAAAAGAAGGCATTATTCCGGATGTGAATACTGTTGCTATTATTGACAACACATTAAATACCTCAGCACTTGATGTTGAAAGTCTTATTTTAGACGAGCACCCAAAGCTTCAGTCCTTAGATTTTAAGTTTCAAAGTTTAACCATTGACAAACGCTTAAAAGCAAACAATTTATTGCCTCAAATAGATTTGCAGTACAATTTTTTATCAGAAACACCAGACATTGCCAGTTCGTTTAACACCGCAGCATACAAAAGTGGTGTAAACATTAGTTTTCCACTTTTCTTGAGAAAAGAACGAGGAGACTTAAAACTGGCTAAATTAAAAATACAAGACACCCAGTTTGAAATTCAATCAACCCGTGTGGCTTTAAAAAATAAAATTGAAGCCATTAATCAAGAATTAAAATCATTTGAAATTCAAACCAATTACACCTTTGATATTGTTGAAGATTACAAGAATATGCTAAATGCAGAAGAGCGTAAGTTCTTTGTTGGCGAAAGTTCACTTTTTTTAGTTAATTCTCGCGAATCAAAACTCATCGATGCAAAACTTAAAGCCATTTCATTAGAAAATGAATATTTTATTACAAAAGCCAATTTGTTCAATATTCTGGCTGCATCTACATTATAAGAAAAGGAGACATCTAAAAGTATCTCCTTTTCATTTGAGTTAGTCACTACTTATAACTACAATGAGCTATGTTATATTTTGAATGTGATAACAGGTAATGTTGAGTGGTTAGCCACATCCTCTCCTACACTTCCTTCAAAAAAGTGCGCTAATCCCTTTTTTCCATGTGTAGGCATGGCTATCAAATCTGCACCAATTTTATTAGCGCAGTTTAGAACGCCATCCTCAACAGTATAATCTGACACGTAATGCACATCTTTCATTTTACCTAAATGACCTTCCGCTTTTGTAAAAAACTTTACAACTTGATTTTCTATCTCAACGGTACTTTTAAATCTATCATTAGGCAAATTAACATACACCATATATACTTTCGAGTTCATTTTTTCAAACAATTTAACCGCCTTCAAATAAGATGGTATATTTTTCTCCGAAAAATCACTTGCCAGTACAACCACTCCAAAATCTACATTCATCAAATTATTCTTAACCACCAAAACAGGTATATCTGCACTTCTTACAACACGTTCTGTATTCGATCCTATAAAAAATTCTTTAAATCCGCTTGCGCCATGTGATCCC
The DNA here is from genome assembly GCF_045788535.1 of Allotamlana fucoidanivorans. GTDB lineage: Bacteria > Bacteroidota > Bacteroidia > Flavobacteriales > Flavobacteriaceae > Allotamlana > Allotamlana fucoidanivorans. The sequence goes on from NZ_CP074074.1 coordinate 14,413, forward strand.
ATTACAATCAAATCGGCATCATTTTTTAAAGCGACATCATTCACTTCACTAAACACCTTAAAATGTTTAATTATAGGTACTACCTTGACATCTTGTAAATAATCTTTGTTTAAAAATTCTTCAAATTTTTTCTCTGCCAATTGAATGAAAAAAACGGCTTTTTGGTTTTGAAGTCCATCAGATGCAGAAAGCATAATATCAGACATTTCGAGCATATGTAAAGCTAAAAGCTCCGCATTGTATTTTTTGGCCAACTTGGCTGCAGTTTCTAAAGCGTATTCTGAGTGTTTAGAAAAATCAATAGGAACAATAATTCGTTTCATGAGTCTTGGTTTTAATCCCAATATCTCGGGATGTTATACAAATATCAATACAATCACATAACTGCTACACCGTCATTGAAAACAACTGCGTATCTGGTTTATTTCGTTGCAATAACACATCAAAAGCCATACAAATGTTTCTAACAAATGGTTGTCCTTTTAATGTCACCTTTACAGATTGCTCATCAATTGTTAACAATCCGTCATTTTCCATTTCCTTTAAGCGAATTAAAGCATCTGGCAATTCATTAAAATACCCTTCATCAGAGTGCCATGATGTTTCAAACTGACACATCAAATTGAGAATATGTCGTCGTATAATCAAATCTTCATCATTCAAAATATGACCTCTATAAACAGGTATGGTATTCTCTTTAAGATGATCATAATACGCCTCGATTGATTTTACATTTTGCGCAAACCCATACCAGCTATCACTTATTGATGACACTCCTAAACCAATCATGGCTTGTGTTTTTGAAGCAGTATACCCCATAAAATTACGATGCAACCTTCTTGTTTTCATCGATTCATAAAGAGAATCAGAGGTTAAAGCAAAATGATCCATACCTATTTCCTCATATCCTACTTCGGCTAACAACTGCTTGCCTAATTCATATTGACTACGCTTTAAGTCGGCCGACGGCAAATCTGACTCTTTGAAGCCACGTTGTCCATTCCCTTTTATCCATGGAACATGAGCGTAGCTATAAAATGCCAGTCTATCAGGCAAGAGGGCTTTTGTTTTCATAATCGTTTCCTTAACATGCTCTAAGGTTTGAAAAGGCAACCCGAAAATAATATCATGTCCTACAGAGGTATAACCTATGACTCTTGCCAATGCTGTTGCCTTTTTTACATTTTCAAAAGGCTGAATTCTGTGAATCGCTTTTTGCACCGTTTCATTATAATCTTGAACGCCGTAACTTACACGTCTAAATCCTACATCATATAACGCTTGTAAATGCTCTCGAGTTGTATTATTAGGGTGTCCTTCAAAACTAAACTCGTGGTCTTCTGCTTTTATAGCATCTTTTAAAATACCCTCTATTAATTGCTTTAAATGGTCTGGACTAAAAAAAGTAGGGGTACCTCCACCCAAATGCAATTCTTTTATAATGGGCTTTTCGTCAAACAGCTCTAAATATAGTTGCCATTCTTTTAGTACCGCCTCAATATAGGGAGATTCTACGCTATGTTGTTTTGTAATGCGCTTATTACAGCCACAAAAGGTGCACAAACTTTCACAAAATGGTAAATGAATATAAAGGCTTATCCCTTCCTTTGAATTACTTTCTATAAATGATTGCTTTAACGATAATTTCCATTGTTCTAATGAAAATGTAGCATTATCCCAGTATGGCACCGTTGGGTAACTTGTATAACGAGGACCTGCAATATTATATTTATTGACTAATGAATTTAACATACCTAACCATTCTACTTCAAAAATATGACATAAAAGTACTTTAAAATATGATATAAGTCATGGGAGATATTTGCTTTTACGTTATGAATGACTTAATTTCGAATATTCAAAAAAACAAGAAAAATGAAAAATTTAAGTATCCTTTTTATTGCTATAGCTATCGGTTTAACGTCTTGTAAGAATGATAAAAAAGAAGTTAAAAAAGAAGCCGAGGAAACCACTATAACTGCTGAAAAATTTGTAGTTAAACCAGAAGCCACTTCAGTAACATGGACCGCTTATAAAACAACAGATAAAAAAGGAGTTGGTGGAGAGTTTACCGTTTTAAAATTTGACAACAAAGAAGGAGCATCTGTAGAAGAGGCCTTAAATAACTTAAGTTTTTCAATTCCAGTTAGCAGCCTCTTTACGAAAGATGAAGGGAGAGATGCCAAAATAAAAGAGTTCTTTTTTGGAGCTATGCTTAATACCGATTTAATAACAGGCATTATAAAATATGAAGGAAATACGGCTGTAGCCTCATTAACTATGAACGGGGTTACCCATGATTTGCCTTTAAATGTTTCTATCACCGATGAAAGAAGAGTTAGCCTAACAGGCACCATGAACTTAAAAGACTGGGATGCTTTAAGAGCACTAGCTTCATTGAATAAAGTATGTTTTGATCTACACAAAGGTGAAGACGGTATTAGTAAAACCTGGGAAGACGTTGCCATTGAGGTAAACACCTTTTTACGTAAAAATTAAAACCATAACATGTCCAGATAGCATATTATAAATAGGCTTTTCTGCAAGATTAAGGTGGGCTAAGAATGTATTTTCAGCCCACCTTAATGGTATATATAAACAGCTTTTACTTTAAAAACACAATTTCATAGAGTAAGAGTTGGGCTTTATTTTTCTGAAAATACTATTTTTACAACATCATTATAACTGTTATCATGAACCCTTCATCGGCTGGTTGGATAAAAAAAGTGCTCAATGAAATTACTAAAAACAATTTGTTTTTAAGTTTTAGTCAGGAGCAATTTTATGATGAACTTAGGCACAGTGGTTTTATCTATGGAACCAATTTAGATGTCGTTGCTCAAGTTTTTCCAAAACGAGATTTAACTGAGGAAGAACTGTGTAAAGTTAATTTCTTACTGGCTTTATTTTACAGCTATACAAATACAAAAACAGACATTCCCTTTGTTGAAAGCATTATTAATTTTTATACAACTATTGATGATATTAAGACCTCCTTTTTTGAAGAGTTATTAGGCGACAAAAAATCAAGCGAACAACTTGAAAAAATTATTCACAAACGTATTCAAATTGACGATAATATACTAACCAAAAATTTTAATTATTTTGTTATTAATGCGTTGCTCTATGTTGATGTTTTAGCTTTTAACGTGTTTTTAAAATCGAAAACTATTAAACTTGACTATTTAAAACATCTAGAAGCTTCTATTGTTGCTATTACACTTGATGTTTTAAATTCAAAAGAATTAAAAAACCAATATGATGAAAGCTTAATTAAACTTTTTGAATCGTCTTTAAGATACCGAGATGCAAAAACCATTTCGTATGAAAAAGCCGTTAAGCATGTAAAAAACGAACAGGAAAAGTTTTATCTTTTAGATTTGGCTTGCATGGCTACTTGGAGCGACCAAATGATTGACCTTAAAGAACAACAATTTTTAGAAAAATTAGGGGCAGATTTACAACTAGAACTTTCAAGAATAAATCAATCTATCAGATCTGTTAATAAATTTTATTCTAGCAATAAAGAAAAGATACCCCTGTTAAGTTCAAAAAATATTGTTCAAAGTTTTTATAATAATTCTAGTAAAATGGTTCATAAACTTATTACTAGAAACAGCAAACGCTTATATCAGGAAATAAAAGACAGTAAAGAGCTTATGGTTCTTATATCACAGTCTACGATAAGAGATTTAACAAAAGAAGAACAAAAAAAGGTACAAGAGCAACTCTTAGATATTTTTAAATCTATTCCTAGTTTAGCCATTTTTTTATTACCTGGTGGCGCCTTGTTATTACCTTTGGTAGTTAAGTTTATCCCGAAACTTTTACCGTCTGCTTTTGATGAAAACCGGATTAATGATTAAAAACTGTACTATTTAGTTTTTTTCATTTAGTTTTACACAGTCTACAAATGAAATACCAGCATGATATCATATACCATTGAGGAAATTAACGCTGTTTTAAACGGAATATTGGTTGGCTCAACCTCACAAAAAATTGAAGGCCCCGAAGAACTACAAAAAGCTAAAAACCATCATATAACATTTATTGGAAGCGCCAAATACGAAAAGTACTGGGCAGACTCTGAGGCATGTGCTGCTATAGTTAATGCATCTATTACTATTGAACCAGGCAACAATAAAGCTTTCATAAAAGTACCAAATGCCGATTTAGCCATGGCACGTATTTTAGAACTTTTCAACCCAGAGCCGCCTATTTTAGATTTTGATATTCATCCCTCGGCAGTAGTTCATACATCAGCCACTATTGGCAGCAATTGTAAAATTGGCCCCCATTGCTATATTGGAAAAGACGTTGTTATTGGTGATAATACCATTCTATATCCAAACGTTTCTATTTTTGATGAAAGTACTATTGGTACTAACTCTATAATTTGGTCAGGCACTGTTATTAGAGAACGTTGTGTTATTGGTAATCATTGTATTTTCCATACCAATGTTAGTATTGGTGCTGATGGGTTTGGTTACAGACCAAGTGATGACGGACGTGGGTTAGTCAAAATTCCTCAAATAGGAAACGTAATTATAGGTCACCATGTAGAAATAGGCGCAAATACTTGTATTGACAGAGCAAAGTTTAGTTCTACTCTAATTGGAGATGGGACAAAAATTGATAATTTAGTTCAAATTGGTCACAATAGTATTTTGGGGCGTTCATGCATCATCGCTGGACATTCGGGAATATCTGGTTCTGTCACGCTTGGAGATGGGGTTATTATTGGTGGTGCTTCATCTGTTAAAGATCACGTAACCATACATTCAGGCGCCACGGTTGGAGGAAAATCAGGTGTTATTAGTGATGTGAAATCTGGACAAACCGTATTAGGATTTCCTGCGCAAGAAGCCAGAGAAACACTAAAACAATGGGCCATAATAAAACGACTAGCAAAAAAATAATATAAAAAACAACACTCTTTTTTTATAAATGCAAAATAATATGAAAAAGAACATTACCCGCACAATTAAAACTATTCTATGGATTACTATATTAATCTTTAGTTTTAAAAATTACATGTATTCGCAAAATGACACTAAAAAAGGCACCTTTAAGACCTTAACTGTGACAGGTCATTCAGGAGCCCATATTTATACAGGTGAATCACTTTCTGAAAAATTACAATATGGGTATGGTGGTGTGAACTTAAAATTTTCTTGGGTCCCGAACAAAGAAGACGACTGGTCTTTAGATACAGGATATGCTGCATATGGTATAGGCTTTTATACGGCCAACATTGGCGACCCCGAAGTTTTTGGTAATCCTCATGCTTTATTTGGTTTTATAAACTTCTTTTTAAGCAAGCCTTATAGACGAAATGTTTTAGAACTAAGTCCGGCATTTGGTCTAACATATAACCTCGAGCCATACAACCCTGAAACCAACCCTTTTAATGATGCTATAGGTGCAAAAATGGCTGTTTATTTTAGTGTAGATTTTGTAGGAGCCTATAAGCTTAACCGCGAAATAGATCTTATTTACGGCGTTGATTTTAAACATTTTAGTAATGGTAGAACATTCACCCCTAATTTTGGATTAAACATGTTTGGTTTTAACGGAGGTATGCGATACAACTTTAATACAAACCAAAAAAGACTTGATAGAGATCCTTATACTACCAATGTTGTGTCTTCCAGATTTATGAGACCTGAACGCCCAAAAACCAGAAAAAACGACTTCAATAATTCTGTAGATGTATATGCGGCATTAGGTGTGGTTCAAAATGAGGCAGACAAAGGGACCAATAGACAATTTGGTACTTTCTCCGGAACCATTGATTACAGAAGATATTTTAATAGAATGCATGGTATTTCTGCGGGGTTAGATTTCTTTTTTGATAATTCCTTATCGGAAAAATACCCAGAAACTTCTGATCGGTTTTTACTAGCCTTTCATTATGGATATGATTTTATGTTTCAACGATTTGATATTCGCTTAAATGTTGGGCATTACCTTACAGATGACAGAGGTAAAGGTAATTTCTTTCTAAGACCTGCTTTACAATATGAAATAAGCAAAAGCTTTTATGCCCAATTTGGTTTAAAAACAAGTGCTGGAGCCGCGGCCGATTGGATTGAATTTGGAGTTGGTATAAAACCGTTTAAGTGGTAAACCCCTTAAATAAAACTTCAGTTTTATAAGTAGGGAAATAAAAACTCAAATGAATTAAAATATGAGTTTTTTATTTCCTTACTCAAGCCAAGTTTTAAAATCTTTTACACGTTCTCTGGCAACAATAAGCTCTTGGTCTTTGTAGTGTTTCAATTTTATTTGAAGTCGGGAATTGGTATAACTCACCATATCATTAATAGCATTTACGTTAACAAAAAACTTTCTATTAATTCTAAAAAACATTTGAGGTTCTAACTCTCCTTCTAATTGTTCTAATGTGACATCAAGTAAATAGTTTCTATGATCTACGGTATAAACGTATGTTCCCTTATTTTCACTGTAAATGCATTCAATATCATCAATATTGATTAATTTTAAATGGTGACCAACTTTTACTGAAAAACGTTTTTTGTATTCTCTATCTATTGGGTTTACAAGCAATTGTTTTATATCACTAAAATCTAAAGTTACCACTTGTTTTTGTGGCATCCGTTCTTTGTATTTTTCAACAGCCTTTACAAGCTCCGCTTCATCAATGGGCTTTAATAAATAATCAATACTATTAAGTTTAAACGCCTGAAGAGCATATTCATCATAGGCCGTTGTAAATATTATAGCCGATTTAATTTTATGGTTCTCAAAAATTTCAAAGGATAAACCATCACTTAATTGAATATCCAAAAAAATCAAATCTGGATGCACATTATTTTGAAACCAATCAATGGACTCTTCAACGGAATGTAACATAACTTCTACTTTCACACCCAATGTATTTAGTATACGTTGCAAACGTCGTGCTGATGGTTTTTCATCTTCAATAATTATAACTTTCATAACTACTTTATTATCAAGTTGATGTTTCCTGCTTATCTTCCTTCATATATTCTTGTTCTTGATACGTGTCAGCTTTCATAATTAATTATACTTCCCACGTTGATGCTTTTCTTTTTCCATATACTCTCTCAATTTCCGTTCTTCCCAAGAATTACTGAAAAACAGATTTTTTCCGAAAACACATAATGCATGAAAGACTAGTCCAATTCCCCAAAATATGGGAGTTGAAAAGGTACCAAAATTCCAGAAATTATTGGTATTCACTCCAATCATAACGATTAAAAAAACATTTACTACAACATACCAGAAGGCATGCCAATAAAAACCTTTTTCTTCTTTTAAGCGCTTTTCAGCTCTCAAATAGGCTTCTTCTTTTTTGTAATTTTCACGGTGTTGTTGTATCTCTTGATTTTCCATTTTCACCTCTAGTTTTCATTTTTCATTTCTTCATTCATATACTGTTCAATCTTACGTTTTTCCCAGCTTCTTCCAAAGGCACCATCATTCACAAAAACGCGAAAAGCATGAATGACTATACCGATTCCCCAACCAAACATTGGAAACCAAAACCACTTAAATCCCCAGTAGGTTTTGTAATTGATAAAGATTAAAAATGGAATAACTATTATATAAGATGCTATACTGCAATAAAAAGCTTTTAGCTCCTCAACATGTTTTCTGGCTCTTAAATAACTATCATCTATTTGGGGTTGTGATTTTGATCTCATAACTGATATTTGTTTGGTAAGCATTGGTATAGACACAGCAAAATGATTACTATCTTTATCTATACTTACTTGCTTATTTGTTAATAAATCGTAGCGTTGTTTGATATTACTCAAACCTACTCCGCTACTTTTTTTGACTATTTGTTTTGGCTGAAGGTTATTTTGAACTACCAAACTACCTTCGTCTTCATATATGTTTATATGGAGAGGCTTGCTAGCGGTAACCATATTATGTTTTACGGCATTTTCAAGTAACAGCTGTAAAGATAAAGGCACCACTTTACTATCAGGGTTTGACGCCTGCTCAGGCATTGTAAAAACTATGCTATCTTCAAAACGCATTTTTAATAAAGACATATAGGTTTTGGCAAATTGTAACTCTTCATCAACGGTTACTAGTTCTTTATTTTTTTGCTCTAGCACATAACGGTATACTTTGGATAAACCCGTTGTAAATTTTTGTGCATTTTCAGGGTTTTCTTCAATTAGGCTTGTTAACACATTTAAGCTGTTAAATAAAAAATGAGGATCTAGTTGATTTTTTAAGGCATCAAATTTTGCACTTGCAGTACCAGCAATAACTTTTTGCTCTTTTATTCTGTTTTGTTGATACCGGTTGTAAAAATAAATACTGTGAAAAACTGTTACCATAGCCAATGTAATCCATAATCCAAATTGGTAATCACCTAATTCATCTTGGGCAAGAAACTCTTCAAAAGAAATACCAACATACAATACCGCAGTTGCAGCTCTTAATAAAAATAGACCAATTAAGGTTAAAACCACACATCCAACCACACCAATAAGTACCCGCTTTGTAGTATCTCCTTTTTTCCATTGACGTTGTTCTAGATAATCAAAGAAAAACATGTTGGTGTATCCTAATACAAAAGAATACAATTGATAAAAAGCAAACGCGATAAAAAAGCTTTTACTACTCTTATACTGAAAACCATTTGAAAGGAAACTTCCAATAATGAACACCACCACACCAATGGCAAATGCAACTATTATATTTCTAACTGATTTTCTCACACTTCTTATTTCTTAAATTTAATATCTTTTTAAACTACACCAAGCTATATTTCTTCTCTTTTCACCTTACTAAATTCTACCATTAAATTTTGCAAAAAAACGCAACAGCCTATTTTGTTTGTTCCTTGTTTTGTATGGTGTTAATTATGTAGCAAATATGACATAACTAAATGATATGATAAAAATCGTTTTACCCAATTGTTCATTTTATCAGATGAATTGTTACTTTAAAATTATAAAAACAAAAAGACAGCCTAAAAAAAATTTTAGACTGTCTAACTGATTTTAAATCTGACTAATTCAAAAAATATCGTTATCCTTCTTGAAACTTAAAGAAGATAGGAATTGCATAAGCAACTTTTACGGGTTTACCTCTTTGTTTACCTGGTTGCATTTGAGGTAGTTTACTAATGATGCGTTCTGCTTCTTTTTCTAGAATCTTATCTGGTCCCCTAGATTTTATACCTGTAATATATCCGTTTGAGCCAATCACAAAAATCACAGAAACTCGGCCTTGAATACCTAAATCAAGTGCTTCTTGCGGATAGGTAAAATGATTCTTAACATGAGCCTGCATTTTTTCTTGAAAACATGCTTTCGTCTTTTGCTTTGATAAACCTTCGCAGCCAGGAAAAACAGGTACATCTTCTATAACAGCAAAGGCTACTTGAACCTCTTCTTCAACTTCTTCAACAACTACATCACTCACTTCAACGGGATCGGCAATAGCCGTTTCTTGAGTAATTTCTGTACTTTCAATTACAGTTTCTTCAATTTCTTTTGAATCATCAACTATTTTCATAGTCTCTGACACAACTGCGGGAGGTGGTGGTGGCGGCGGCGGCGTATTGACATTTACAATAGGAATTTCCTCTTCATGTTCTTTATTCATGCTTAGAACTTCAATTTCAACATCTTCCTTATCATATGTTTTATATTCTATTAACTGCCAAGATAATAATAGCATCAAGTTTAATCCTATAGCAAAATACAAGCTGCTATTTCTCCCAATTTCCATCTCTGGGTTTTTTTTAGCTTTCATGATAATATGCTTTAAATTGATAAACTCTTTTCTTTTAATCCATATATTAAATTTATCAAATTCTCATTTTATACGCTATGATTTTTGTCATATTTCTATAAATGCTAAATATTTTAACAATTCAATAATTTTTTAGTTGTAAACAGCTATTATGGTTCCTTTTATCTTTCTACTGAAATTACATGTAAAAATGTTTACTTTTGAATGAAATCACATGAAGAAATAGAAATAATACCGACGGAACTTTTTTAACATTTAAATAAACATATGAAAGTAATATCAACCAATCTCGCTAACCCCACATCTATAGTATGGCAAGGCCAAGAAGTTACTACAGGAATATATAAAAAACCAAGCTTAAAGCCTATTCTACTTGGTAAAGAAGGCGTTTTAAGTGACGAAGTATCTGATAAAAAAGTACATGGCGGTACGTTTAAAGCTTGTTATTTATTTTCTGAATTGCACTATACATATTGGGAAAAACAGTATCCAGATTTAGAATGGGATTATGGCATGTTTGGTGAAAATTTAACTATTTCTAACCTTGATGAGTCCAAAATTCACGTTGGTGATATTTATAAATTAGGGCAAGCCATAGTGGAGATTACCCAGCCTAGAGAGCCTTGCTTTAAATTGGCCTACAAATTTGGGACTATTGAGATTATAGAACAATTCATTCATTATGGCTATTCAGGAACCTATGTACGCATCTTGGAAGAAGGGCTTGTTAAAGTAGGTGATACTCTAAAATTAGTAAAAAAAGCAAAAAACAGTATTTCAACTAAAGACCTTTTTGAACTTATTTTCGCCAAAAACAAAAATCAGGAACTATTACAAAAAGTGATTGATAACGAAGCGCTTCCTTTAAAAAAACGACATAAATTGAAAACATTTATAACCCCTTGATGCCATGCTTTGTTATATCTTTGCATCAAATTCATATTAATGTCATTTAAAGACTTACAATTAAGAAAACCGTTATTAAGAGCAGTTGCAGAAACAGGTTATGATTCCCCTACACGGGTTCAGGAAAAAACCATCCCTTATGTTTTAGAAAAACGAGATGTTATTGTTTCTGCCCAAACAGGAACTGGTAAAACAGCCGCCTTTGCACTCCCTATTTTACAGTTATTACTTGACAAGCAAGATGCTCCTAAAAAAGGAAAAACTATCAAAGCACTCATTGTGAGTCCTACCAGAGAATTAGCACTTCAAATTCAAGATAATTTTAAAACCTACAGTACCTATACCAATTTAAGAACTACTGTGATTTATGGAGGCGTTTCTATTGATCCTCAAAAGGACGTATTAAATAAAGGTATTGATATTTTAATTGCTACACCAGGAAGGCTTTTAGATTTGCATAAACAAGATGTAGTTAATCTGGACTATGTGGAGATTTTGGTTTTGGACGAAGCCGATTTAATGCTAGATATGGGCTTTCTTGATGATGTTAAAAAAATTGAACGCTTATGTACACGTGAGAAACAAATTCTCTTATTTTCTGCTACCATTCCCTATAAAGTAGAACAGTTGGCCAATAGCATACTACACGACCCTAAACGTATTGAAGTAGCGCAAAATTCATCTACCGCTTCAAATGTAGACCAATTTCTCTATTATGTACCTAAACGCAACAAAATAGAATTATGTTTGCATCTGCTAAGAAACACCATAAATGGGCGTATTATAATATTCAGACGAACTAAATTTGGTGTAGATAAACTTGAAAAAACGTTAGTAAAAAACGGGTATAAAGTTGACAGTATTCACGGAGATAAAAGTCAAACCGCAAGACAAGAAGCTCTCAATCGTTTTAAAGATGGTGCCACGAATATTTTAATTGCTACAGATGTTGCGGCACGCGGTATTGATATTAATAATTTAGATGCTGTTATAAATTTCGATTTACCTAATATTCCTGAAACCTATGTGCATAGAATAGGTAGGACCGCAAGAGCCGGAAATTCTGGACTTGCTGTATCCCTTTGTTCTGCTGATGAAAAAAGCTATATTAAATCTATACAACAACTTATTCAATTACACCTAGATGTTATTGATGAACATCCTTACCCTTTAAATCCAAAGGAAAAACCCATAATTCATAAATCCAAAAAAACAGGTAGTCAACATAAAAAAGGGCGAAAAAGTCAAGCTTCAAAAAAGAAAAAGAAGCGTTGGTACTAACGCTTTAATCTATCTAAAAGAATATTGACTAGTATTTATTTTATAGGAAAATCAAAAAAGGTATATGGAAAAGGTTCGCCTATTAACGTAAAATGCCACCATTCTTTCGGATAGTTTCTAAAACCATGCTTTAACATGGCATGTTGTAATAATACTCTATTTGCTTTTTGCTGTGTCGTAATACCTTTATAATTACCCCAAGACTCTTCTCCAAAAAAATCATAGGTACTCCCCATATCCAATAGTTCTCCAGTATTACCATCAATTATAGTTAAATCAACCGTACTGCCCTTGCTGTGTCCAGACCTACTAGCAATATATTCAAACTTAAACAAATTCGCCTTGGCCACATCTGGATAAAAAGAAGGCTTAGTTAAAGTATCATTCAATTTTTTTGCCCATCTAATAAAATGATTTACAGCGCGCTGTGGTCTATAGCCATCATAAACCAACAAACATAAATTTCTATCTTGCAAGTACTGTTGAACCAAAAACAAAGCTTTGGCCGCGTGCTCCGTTAAAATCAAGCGATTTGTTTCGTAACCATCAATTGAGGTTCCAACAAAATTATTTTTTCCATGATATCTTAAATCAACATCTAAATCAGGAATAACATCTTTAACATATACAAAACCTTCAGGTAACTGTGCATGTAATTGCATTAAAAAAAAACATAGTATTGTAAGAAAAGAGTATTTCATTAAAACTTGAATTTTCCGTAAATTAAGAAACAAAAGTATATGCTTTTAAAGTCTCCTACAAATTTAAACCTAAAAGATGCGAATGTAAGTTATTACCCTAAGTTTTTAAACCAAAGGGAGGCCGATGCTTATTTTCTATCCCTGCTAAAAAACATAAAATGGCAACATGATGTTATTAAGTTCTTTGGCAAAACCTATGAACAACCAAGACTAACCTCATTTTTTGCTAATAATGGTAAAGCGTATTGTTACAGTAACATCACTATGCAACCTCATAGGTTTACTAAAGATTTATTAAAAATAAAATCTCGTATTGAAAGCCAGTTTAATGTTATCTTTACAAGCTGCCTGGCAAATCTTTACAGAAATGGTTCTGACAGTAATGGTTGGCATGCCGACAACGAAAAAGAACTAGGATTAAATCCTATTATTGCTTCTATTTCATTGGGGACAGCACGTGTTTTTCAATTAAAACATAAAAAGAATAATCTTTTAAAATCTAAAATTGTTCTTGAGCACGGTAGTCTTTTACTAATGCAAGGAGAAACCCAAAGTAACTGGCTTCATCAAATTCCTAAAACAAGAAAGATAATAGGAAAACGGATTAATTTAACCTTTAGATACATTGCATAAAAAAAACCGAGTTCCCTCAAACTCGGCTTTCTTTCAATTTGCTTTTTATATTATGATGCTAGATTTGGGGTCTCCATTTCAACAACATAATGCAAATATTAATTAATTAATCCATTGAACTAAAAAGTGTGTTATTTAGTACACTTCAAATATACAACTACAAAAGATATAAAAACGTTTAAAAACACATATATTCGACGAAATACATCTTTTTTTAACAATTAAAGTCAAAACAACGTATTTCACCGATAAAAAACATATAATCATGTGATTCCTGAACTAAAAACAACCAACGGATTAAGGTTAAAACATAAAAAAACACCTTGAAAACAAGGTGTTTTTTCTCTAACTAACCAACCAAAAATATGAATTACAATTCTTAAGTTTAAAGTAACCACTCAATAAACTTAACTGCGAATGTAACTGTATTTATAAACGCAACATTCATGCCAAAACAATAATAATTCGTATTATTTTTAATATATTTCAGTCTACAAAAAAATATAATGAATACACCACCTATTTTCACGGAAGACACCATTGTTTTTGGATGTCTCATGTTAGCATTAGGATTTGTTTTCTATACATCTTCTAGTTCAAAACCATTTTGGATTAAATTCTATAAATATATACCCGCATTATTAATGGCTTATATGCTACCTGGTGCTTTAACTACCTTTGGGATCATTGCTCCTAAGTGGATTACCACTGATACTACAGGTGTAATGGTTGAACACCATTCACAAATATATTATATGGCAAGTCGATTTCTTTTGCCTGCCGCCTTAGTACTCATGACCTTAAGTATAGACTTAAAAGCCATCTTCAACCTTGGTCCTAAAGCGCTTATAATGTTTTTAACAGGAACGGTGGGTGTCATTATAGGAGGTCCCATTGCTATTTTACTCACCTCAATAGTGTCTCCTGAAACTGTTGGTGGCGTTGGTCCTGACGCTGTTTGGCGTGGATTAGCCACATTAGCTGGAAGTTGGATTGGAGGTGGCGCAAACCAAGCTGCCATGTTAGAAATATATGGATACAATACAGATAATTATGCAGGTATGGTTATTGTAGACATTGTGGTGGCTAATATATGGATGGCCATTCTTTTACTTGGTATTGGAAAATCTGATAAAATTGATAACTGGTTAAAAGCAGATAATAGCGCTATTGAAGTTTTAAAAGAACGTGTATCAACTTATGCAGACAAAATTTCAAGAAATCCAACCTTATCTGATTATATGATTATACTCGGTCTTGCTTTTACAGCTGTTGGCCTTGCTCATTTTGGTGCCAATGTAGTATCAGATTTTTTAAAAAATAATTTTGACGTCATAAGGGATAAAACATCTGCCATGTCATCATTTGGATCGCAATTTTTCTGGATGATTACTATTGCTACCGTTATGGGTATTGTACTGTCTTTTACAAAATTTAAGTCTTATGAAGGGGCTGGAGCTAGTAAAATAGGAAGTATTTTTATTTACATTTTAGTAGCCAGTATTGGTATGAAAATGGATTTAACAACCATTTCCGAAAATCCAGGTCTTATTGTTGTTGGTCTCATTTGGATGGCTATTCATGTTAGTCTTCTCTTTCTAGTAGCGAAAATAATCAGAGCCCCATATTTTTTCCTAGCAGTAGGAAGCAAGGCTAATATTGGAGGTGCGGCCTCTGCTCCAGTGGTTGCGGCTGCGTTTCACCCTTCATTAGCTACTGTAGGTGTGTTGCTAGCAGTATTTGGTTATGTGGTGGGAACCTATGGTGCTATGCTTTGCGCCGAGTTAATGAAAATTGCAGCCATGAGTTAGTTTTTATATAATAATTATAAGATATTTGCCCTCCAAAATATAATATACCCATGAAACATATTTTTATTCTTATTATGGTGCTATTAGCCGTGGCATGTGCAAAAGATCAAAAAGATTTAGTTGTAAAAGCAAACATAGATGGCTTAAAAAAGGGCACTCTTTACCTTAAAAAAATAGAAGACACCACACTAATCACTGTAGATTCTGTTTCCGTAAATGGTCAGTCTCTTGTTGAACTAAATAGCGATTTAGAATCACCTGAAGTGTTTTTTCTCTATCTAGACAAGAATAGTAAGAACGAAGATAGAATTACCTTTTTTGCAGATAAAGGTATTACTGAAATAAATACCTCTTTAAAAAACTTTGTTTTTGATGCCCAGATAAAAGGTTCTGCTCAACAAAAGGTTCTGGAAGACTATCAAACCATGGTTTCAAAAATAAACAACCGAAACTTAGAAATTATAAAAGAAAAATTTGAAGCTTATAAAACAGGGGATTCTTTAAAACTTATAAAACTTGAAAAAGAGGAAAAAAATGCACTCAAACGAAAATATCTATTCACTGTTAATTACGCCCTTACTCATAAAAATAGTGAAGTAGCCCCTTATTTGGCTTTATCTGAAATTTACAATGCCAGATTAGATTTATTAAACACCATAAATAAATCACTTACGCCCGAAGTTAAGGCATCTAAATATGGAAAAGAATTAAACCAGTTCATAATAGAGATTAAAAAAGAAAACTAAGTAATAAAAGATTCAAAATAAAAAAATAGGCTATCAAACAAAACTGATA
This sequence comes from Allotamlana fucoidanivorans, assembly GCF_045788535.1. Classification (GTDB taxonomy): domain Bacteria; phylum Bacteroidota; class Bacteroidia; order Flavobacteriales; family Flavobacteriaceae; genus Allotamlana; species Allotamlana fucoidanivorans. The sequence continues at coordinate 30,308 of NZ_CP074074.1, forward strand.
GCCTATTTTTTTTAAGGTTTGGATACAAAAAAAGCCTCATACCTATGAAGCTTTTTTTATTGAGCCGATAGAGGGACTCGAACCCACGACCTGCTGATTACAAATCAGCTGCTCTAGCCAGCTGAGCTATATCGGCTTTTTTAACGGGTGCAAATATAAACGCAAATTTTATATATCCAAACAACCCGATGAAAAATTTACCCTAGATTATTAACTTTTTCTATTAAAGCCCTTCCCTTTTTTTCAAGTTCGTTATTTATCGCTTTAAAATGAGCTTTAGGATTATCAATATTCTTAGCATTAACCTTAGCTATTAAGGCATCAAAGGTTTCTATAGCCTCATCAATAATAGCTTCACTTTCTTTGGTATCTTTATCTGTATTTTCATATTCCCAAACATAAACCGCCTCAATGATGTCTCCTAAAACATAATTGATATCTTTTTTTAATTCTCTAACATTTGCCATAATTTCTTATTTTATTTGTCTACAAAATTACACATAAACTTCTAATAGGGTGGCCTTTTTTGCATTAATTTCATACGATTTAATAGCGGCTGGTAATAGCAATGTTTCTCCTTTTACTAATTGCTCAGTGACCCCATTTGCCGTAATACTAACCTCTCCATCAACACATATATATATTATGAACGAATCTTTTTGATTCATTCTTTTCTGATTAGTATTTACACTTAAATAATTGGTTGTAAAGTAAGGACAAGTCACCATTTCATTTGATACGTTCATCTCTTTAGAATACGATACTCTAAAATTATCGGGCATATCAAAATCAAAAGCATCGATAGCCAAATCATTATGCAATTCTCTTTCATTACCATCAGCATCCACCCGATCCCAATCATAAACCCTATAGGTTATATCACTGGTTTGCTGAATTTCTGCTACCATAACTCCTGCACCTATGGCATGAACGCGCCCCACTTCAATAAAATAGGTATCTCCTTCTTTGACGGTATCAACATTTAGTATATCTGGTAAGGTCTTGTACTTAAGATGTTCTAAGTATTTTTCTTTAGTCATTTCTTGATTAAAGCCCACTATTAAATTAGCGTCCTCATCGGCTTGCATCACATACCACATTTCGGTTTTTCCAAATGAATTATGGCGTTCGGCAGCTAATTGGTCATTAGGATGTAATTGAATGGACAAATCTTCTTTAGCATCAATAAACTTTATTAAAAGAGGAAACTTGTTTTTAAAAACTTTTTGATTCTGTATTCCAAGTAAATCAGCTCCATAGTTTACTAATAACTCCTTTAAAGATCGTCCTTTTAACGCCCCATTTGACACTATAGATGTGTCTCCTTCTACATCACTAATTTCCCAACTTTCACCAACATTAAGGCCATCAGAGCCTTTACTCAAAATATCCCTAAGTTTGGTTCCTCCCCAAATTTTGTCTTTTAAAATGGGATAAAACTTCAAAGGATATAATCCTACATTTGCTTTATTTTCCTGCATAACTTACAAAATTTCTAGGGGTTTCATATAGTGTTATTTCTAAATCTAGCTCTGGCTCAATTTTTGGTTTAATCTTGTTATAGATAACCACCGCAATGTTTTCAGCCGTTGGATTTAAGTCTTTAAATTCTGGTACTTCAAGATTAAAGTTTTTATGGTCAAAAGCATCTTCAACTTCCTGTTTAATTATGTCCTTTAAAACTTTCATATCAATAACATAACCAGTTTCCTTATCAATTTCACCAGTTATACTAACAATGAGTTCATAATTATGACCATGAAAATTGGGATTATTACATTTACCAAACACATTTTGGTTTTTATCAAAGTCCCAATCTTTTCTATATAAACGATGCGCTGCATTAAAATGTGCCTTTCTACTAACTTTTACCTTCATCTGTTCACGTTTATATATTCGTAAAATTTTTCGAAAATCACCTTAAACCAAGCCGTATAGTTTTCGGGGTGAACTTTAATATCGCTTTTTACAGCTTCCAAAGGCATCCATTTCCAATTGGCCACTTCTTCTGGGTTTATATTTGGTTTGCCATTAAAATTACCAAGCAATATATGGTCTAATTCATGTTCGGTTAGTCCATTATCAAAAGGCGCTTTGTAAATGAATGAAACAGTTTCAGACAGATCGACAACAAATCCCATTTCTTCCTGCAATCTTCGCTTACCTGCTTCTATATTGCTCTCTCCGTCCCTTTGATGGCTGCAACACGTATTTGTCCATAACCCTGGAGAATGGTACTTTTCAAGGGAACGCTGTTGCAACATCAGCTCATTCTTGTCATTAAAAATAAACACTGAAAATGCACGATGTAGTAACGCTTTTTCATGGGCTTCCATTTTTGGCATTAACCCAATTTTTTCATCGTTCTCGTTTACTAAAATTACTTTTTCTTCCTCCATACACTAACAAAAATACCAAGTTAATTTAGAAATCGGTACTTTCTAAATAGAAAATTAAAATGACGTCATAACTTATATTTCTAATGCACAAGAAATAGTATCTTTGCAACCCATTTACCCAAAGATTTATGAGTTTTTTAAAAGAGATACAACGCAGACGTACATTTGGAATTATATCACACCCTGATGCTGGTAAAACAACCCTAACAGAAAAACTGCTACTATTTGGTGGCGCAATTCAAGAAGCGGGTGCCGTAAAAAGTAATAAGATTAAAAAGGGGGCCACTAGTGACTTTATGGAAATTGAACGTCAGCGCGGAATTTCTGTAGCCACTTCTGTATTGGCTTTTGAATACAACGCTATAAAAATCAATATTTTAGACACACCTGGACATAAAGATTTTGCTGAAGATACCTTTAGAACACTTACCGCTGTTGACAGTGTTATTGTGGTTATAGATGTTGCCAAGGGTGTTGAGGAACAAACTGAAAAACTAGTAGAAGTTTGTAGAATGCGAAATATTCCTATGATTGTATTCATCAATAAATTAGACAGAGAAGGTAAAGATGCCTTTGATTTGTTAGATGAAGTAGAGCAAAAACTAGGACTTAAAGTAACCCCTTTGAGCTTTCCAATAGGCATGGGATATGACTTTAAAGGGATTTATAATATTTGGGAAAAGAATGTAAATCTTTTTAGTGGAGACAGCAGAAAAAATATAGAAGAAACCGTTGAAATATCAGATTTATCATCTTCTGAACTAGATAAATTAGTTGGAGAAGATTCTGCTAATACCTTACGAGAAGAAATTGAATTGGTAGAGGGTATTTACCCAAGTTTTGATAAAGCAGCCTATTTAGAAGGTAATTTACAACCTGTATTTTTTGGTTCGGCGTTAAATAATTTTGGAGTACGCGAATTATTAGATTGTTTTATAGAGATTGCTCCCCAGCCAAGGGCAAAGCAAAGTGAAGAACGTTTAGTAAAACCTGATGAAGATAAATTTAGTGGCTTTGTTTTTAAAATACATGCTAATATGGATCCTAATCATAGAAACAGATTAGCCTTTGTTAAAATTGTATCTGGTGAATTTAAACGTAACTCTCCCTATCTACATGTACGTCACAATAAAAAATTAAAATTCTCAAGTCCAAATGCTTTTTTTGCTGAAAAAAAGGAAATAGTTGATATCTCCTACCCTGGTGATATTGTTGGCTTACAAGATACAGGAACCTTTAAAATAGGTGATACATTAACCGAGGGAGAAGTATTGAACTATAAAGGTATACCAAGTTTCTCACCTGAACATTTTAGATATATCAATAATGCAGACCCTTTAAAATCTAAACAACTCAATAAGGGTATAGATCAATTGATGGATGAAGGTGTAGCACAGTTATTTACTTTAGAGCTAAATGGACGAAAAGTAATAGGTACTGTTGGTGCACTACAATATGAAGTTATTCAATATAGATTAGAACATGAATATGGCGCTAAATGTACCTACGAAAACCTAAATGTTCATAAAGCCTGTTGGGTAGATCCTCATAATGCTAATTCTGAGGAATACAAAGAGTTTGTACGTGTAAAACAACGATTTTTAGCAAAAGACAAACGAAATCAGCTTGTGTTTTTAGCCGATTCTCCTTTTTCATTGCAAATGACGCAACAAAAATATCCAAATGTGAAACTACATTTTACGTCAGAATTTGAATAATTATCACACAAAATGCATTTAATCGTATTTTTAAGCATTTAATCGATAAAATTTATTATATTTAGACAATAGTTAAGTCATAACCCCAAAAATGATTAGCCATGGAAATTAATTCTAGAGAATTCCGTAACAAAGAAATTACAGTAACCTACAACCCTGTTTTATGTTGTTTATCAGGGATTTGTGCTAAAGAGCTTTCATCGGTTTTTAGAAATTCTGTAATCCCTTGGGTTGACATTGACGGGGCTACTAATGAAAAAATTATGAGCCAAGTCAAAAAATGCCCTTCGGGTGCTTTACAATGTTTTCGTAACAAAAAGAAAGTCGCTTAAAAAATAAACGCCAATAAATGATGACATTTATTGGCGTTTATTCTAGGCTTAACCTGTGGGACCAAAATTTAATGGAATTGGGGGTTGCTTCTGAAAATATTATGAACAACCTTTATAATCACAAATCAGTTTTACTAAAAAATTTTAAGCCTGACCGGTTGGCCCAAAATTCAAAGGAATTGGAGGTTGCTCGTAATCCTTAATTTCACCATGAGCATTTTCAAATCTAGCCACATTATCACCTAAAGCTTTTAATAAGCGCTTAGCATGTTGCGGTGTTAATATGATTCTAGATTTTACTTTATTTTTAGGAACCCCAGGCATAATATTTACAAAATCTACTACAAATTCTGAAACCGAATGATTTATAATTGCCAGATTTGAATAGGTGCCTTCGGCTACCTTTTCATCTAGTTCTATATTAATTTGTCCTTGTTTTGGTTGGTCTTTTTCGTCTGCCATAATATTGTTTGCTATTAAAAAAGCCTTCAAGTATAAAATATACATGAAGACTTTTTATTTTATAAGATGCTTCGACTTTGCTCAGCATAAATTCGACTAACAAGTCTCACTTCACCTTCAGCTCGTGAGACTTGAGTCCTCATTTAATTATAATTTAATTCTTGCTTTACCTGCATCATTTCATCGAACTCTTCTTTAGAGCCTACAATGATATCTGAGTAACTACGCATACCTGTACCTGCTGGTATTCTATGACCAACAATTACATTCTCCTTCAAGCCTTCTAAATCATCAACTTTACCAGCAACAGCAGCCTCATTAAGAACTTTTGTTGTTTCCTGGAACGATGCCGCAGAAATAAAAGACTTCGTTTGAAGGGATGCTCTTGTAATACCTTGAAGTATTGGTGTAGCAGTAGCTGGTTGCGCATCTCTAGCTTCAACAAGTTGCTTATCTTCTCTACGTAAAATAGAGTTCTCATCTCTTAACTGACGTAACGTAACAATTTGTCCTGCTTTTAGGTTAACAGAATCACCAGCATCTTCAACAACTTTCTTACCAAAAATTTCATCATTTTCTTTAATAAAATCGGCTTTATGCACCAATTGGTCTTCTAAGAAAATAGTATCACCAGAATCAATGATTCGAACTTTACGCATCATCTGTCTAACAACAACTTCAAAGTGCTTATCGTTGATTTTTACCCCTTGTAAACGATATACCTCTTGTACTTCATTTACCAAGTATTGCTGAACAGCTGAAGGTCCTTTAATATTTAAAATATCATTAGGCGTTACAGAGCCATCAGATAAAGGCATACCTGCTTTTACATAATCATTTTCCTGAACAAGAATTTGATTAGATAGTTTTACCAAATATTTCTTAACATCTCCTAATTTAGACTCTACAATAATCTCACGGTTACCACGCTTAATTTTTCCGAAAGATACCACACCATCAATAGCACTTACTACAGCTGGGTTAGATGGATTACGCGCCTCGAACAACTCCGTTACACGTGGAAGACCACCTGTAATATCACCTGCTTTTGCAGACTTACGAGGAATCTTCACTAAGATTTTTCCAACGTTAATCTTATCACCATCATCAATCATCAAGTGCGCTCCAACTGGTAAGTTGTAAGAACGTATAGTTTCTCCACTAGCATCTTCAATATGCAGCGTAGGAATAAGTTTTTTGTTTCTAGACTCCGATATTACTTTTTCTTGGAAACCAGTTTGCTCATCAATTTCAACTTGGTAAGTAACCCCTTGCTCAATGTTTTCATACTTTACTTTACCAGCAAACTCTGAAATAATTACACCGTTATAAGGATCCCATGTACAAACAACATCTCCTTTTGATAATTCTTGACCATTCTCAATAAAAATAGTTGAACCATAAGGAATATTGTTATTACTCAATACAATACCAGTCTTTTTATCTACAAGTTTAAGTTCAGATGTTCTAGAAATTACAATATCTATTTCATTTCCTTCAGAATCCTGACCTTTAACTGTTTTTAAATCTTCAATCTCTGCAATACCATCAAACTTAACCGCTAACTTATTATCTTCTGAAATGTTACCAGCAATACCACCCACGTGGAATGTACGTAATGTAAGCTGTGTACCTGGCTCACCAATAGATTGTGCTGCAACCACACCAACGGCTTCACCACGTTGCACCATTTTTCCGGTAGCCAAGTTACGTCCGTAACATTTAGCACAAATACCTTGTAACGCTTCACATGTTAAAGCAGAACGTACTTCAAGGCTTTCAATTGGAGATTCTTCAATAGCTTTAGCAATATCATCTTCAATCAATTGACCTGAAGATACTAATAACTCATCAGTTAATGGGTTATAAACATCATTTAAAGATACACGACCAACGATTCTTTCTTCTAAAGTCTCAACAATCTCATCATTCTTTTTCAATGGCTCAACTTCTACCCCTCTTAATGTACCACAATCTTCAGAATTAATAATAACATCCTGAGAAACATCTACAAGACGACGCGTTAAATACCCCGCATCGGCCGTCTTAAGAGCCGTATCTGCAAGACCTTTACGGGCACCGTGCGTAGAGATAAAGTATTCTAAAATAGAAAGCCCCTCTTTAAAGTTTGAAAGAATTGGGTTTTCAATAATCTCACCTCCTCCTGCATTAGATTTTTTAGGTTTCGCCATTAATCCACGCATACCTGTAAGCTGACGAATCTGCTCTTTCGATCCACGCGCTCCAGAATCAAGCATCATAAATACCGAGTTAAATCCTTGCTGATCTTCACGAATACGCTTCATAGACAACTCGGTCAATTCAGCATTAGTAGATGTCCAAATATCAATAACCTGATTATAACGCTCGTTATTTGTAATAAGCCCCATATTATAGTTACCCATAATACCATCAACTTGTTTATTGGCAGCGTCAATCATGTTTTGCTTTTCTGGTGGAATAATAATATCACCTAAACTGAATGATAATCCGCCTTGGAATGCAAACTTAAATCCTAATGTTCTAATGGCATCTAAGAAATCAGCTGTTTCAGGTACAGACGTTACTTTAAGGATGTCACCAATAATATCTCTTAAAGATTTTTTAGTTAATACCTTATTTATAAAACCAGCAGCCTGAGGCACATGTTGGTTGAACAACACACGTCCTACAGTGGTTTCAACAATCATTCTATCGAGCTTTCCATCTTCATTAATATCAATAGTTCTCACTTTGATACCCGCATTCAAATCAACACGTTTTTCGTTGAAAGCAATCTCCACCTCTTCAGGTGAATAGAATGTTAAGCCTTCTCCTTTAATTGGTAATTCTGGTGTAGACTTACGTTCTTTAGTCATATAATACAACCCAAGAACCATATCTTGAGAAGGTACCGTTACAGGAGAACCATTCGCTGGATTTAAGATATTATGAGAAGCCAACATTAATAACTGACACTCTAAAATAGCTTCTGGCCCTAATGGTAAATGTACCGCCATTTGGTCACCATCAAAATCGGCGTTAAATGCTGTACACACTAATGGGTGTAATTGAATCGCTTTCCCCTCAATTAATTTTGGTTGGAAGGCTTGAATACCCAAACGGTGTAACGTAGGCGCACGGTTTAGTAATACTGGATGTCCTTTAAGAACGTTTTCCAAAATATCCCAAACCACAGGCTCTCTTTTATCTATAATTTTCTTTGCAGATTTTACAGTTTTTACAATTCCTCTTTCTATTAATTTTCTAATAACGAAAGGTTTGTAAAGCTCTGCTGCCATATTTTTTGGCAATCCACACTCGTATAATTTCAATTCAGGACCAACAACAATTACAGAACGTGCAGAGTAATCAACACGCTTACCAAGTAAGTTTTGACGAAAACGCCCTTGCTTACCTTTAAGTGAATCTGATAATGATTTTAATGGTCTGTTAGAATCTGTTTTTACTGCTGAAGATTTACGTGTGTTATCAAACAACGAATCTACAGATTCTTGTAACATACGTTTTTCGTTACGTAAAATCACCTCAGGCGCTTTAATTTCTACCAATCGCTTTAAACGGTTGTTACGTATAATTACACGACGATATAAATCATTCAAATCTGAAGTGGCAAAACGACCACCATCAAGTGGTACTAACGGACGTAATTCTGGCGGAATGATTGGAATAACCTTCATAATCATCCACTCTGGTCTGTTTTCTCTATTTTGGTTAGACTCACGCAAAGACTCAACAACTTGTAAACGTTTTAAAGCTTCAGTTTTACGTTGTTTAGACGTTTCAGTATTAGCTTTATGACGTAACTCGTATGATAATGACTCTAAATCAATACGAGCCAATAAATCGATTAAACATTCAGCTCCCATTTTAGCAATAAACTTGTTAGGATCTGAATCGTCTAAATATTGGTTGTCTTGAGGAAGAGTTTCAGCAATATTTAAATACTCTTCTTCTGTTAAGAAATCCATTTTTTGTAATGGCTCTCCTTCTTCATTTTTAGCAATACCTGGCTGAATGACTACATAACGTTCGTAGTAAATAATCATATCTAATTTCTTAGATGGTAAGCCTAATAAATAACCAATTTTATTTGGTAATGAACGGAAATACCAAATGTGTGCAACAGGAACTACCAAGTTGATGTGCCCAACACGGTCACGACGCACTTTCTTTTCTGTTACTTCTACCCCACAACGATCACAAACAATACCCTTGTAACGGATTCTTTTATATTTACCACAAGCACACTCATAATCCTTTACAGGACCAAAAATACGCTCACAAAACAAACCATCGCGTTCTGGTTTGTGTGTACGATAATTAATAGTTTCTGGTTTCAAAACCTCACCTCTAGACTCAGCTAAAATAGATTCTGGCGATGCTAAACCAATGGAGATTTTATTAAATCTCTTTACTGTATTCTTATCTTGTTTTCTTGCCATAATATATGGTTGAAATGATTTTTTTAATTAACTACTCCTCTAATCTGATGTCTAACCCTAAACCTTTCAATTCATGCATTAATACATTGAAAGATTCTGGTAATCCTGGATCTGGCATTGGCTCACCTTTTACAATACTTTCGTATGTTTTAGCTCTACCAATAACATCATCAGATTTTACAGTTAAGATTTCACGTAAGGTACTTGATGCACCGTATGCTTCAAGTGCCCAAACTTCCATCTCACCAAAACGCTGACCACCAAACTGTGCTTTACCTCCAAGCGGTTGTTGCGTAATTAATGAGTAAGGTCCAATAGAACGTGCGTGCATTTTATCATCAACCATATGCCCTAATTTCAACATATAGATAACCCCTACTGTAGCGGGTTGATCAAAACGATCACCAGTTCCACCGTCATATAAGTAAGTATGACCGTATCTAGGAATTCCAGCTTCATCAGTTAAGGCATTAATTTGGTCTATATTTGCTCCATCAAAAATAGGAGTGGCATATTTACGACCTAAATTTTGACCTGCCCATCCTAGAACAGTTTCATAAATCTGACCGATATTCATACGTGATGGTACCCCTAGTGGATTCAATACAATATCAACTGGTGTTCCATCCTCCAAGAATGGCATATCTTCCTGACGAACGATACGTGCAACAATACCTTTGTTACCGTGACGTCCAGCCATCTTATCACCTACTTTAAGTTTACGTTTTTTAGCAATGTAAACTTTAGCTAGTTTAATAATTCCTGCTGGTAATTCATCTCCTACAGAAATGGTAAACTTCTCACGACGTAATGATCCTTGTAAGTCATTTTCCTTAATCTTGTAGTTATGAATTAAATCGGCAACTAATTGATTTGTATGCTCATCAGTGGTCCATTTTCCAGATACTAAATGCGCATAATCATCAACAGCATTTAACATTTTAAGTGTAAATTTCTTACCTTTTGGTAGTACTTCTTCACCTAAATCATTATAAATACCTTGTGCTGTTTTACCATTAACGATGTTAAATAATTTTTCAACTAAAACATCTTTAAGTTCATCAAATTTTCTGTCGTATTGTGCTTCTAGAGCTAAGATATCATCTTTATCCTGAGCTCTTTTACGTTTATCTTTAACCGCTCTAGCGAATAATTTTTTATCAATTACTACCCCATTTAATGATGGAGATGCTTTTAAAGAGGCATCTTTAACATCACCAGCTTTATCACCAAAAATAGCGCGTAATAACTTTTCTTCTGGTGTTGGATCTGATTCTCCTTTAGGCGTAATTTTACCAATTAAAATATCACCAGGCTTAACCTCGGCACCAATACGAATCATTCCGTTTTCATCAAGGTCTTTTGTAGCCTCTTCTGAAACGTTAGGGATATCATTAGTTAACTCTTCGTTTCCTAATTTTGTGTCTCTAACTTCTAATGAATATTCATCAATGTGGATAGAAGTAAAGATATCTTCACGAACCACTTTTTCAGAAATTACAATCGCATCCTCAAAGTTATAACCTTTCCAAGGCATGAAAGCCACTTTCATGTTTCTACCAAGAGCCAACTCACCTTGTTGCGTTGCATAACCTTCACAAAGCACTTGACCTTTAGTTACTGTATCACCTTTTTTAACAATAGGTTTTAAGTTGATAGAAGTCCCTTGATTGGTTTTTCTGAATTTTACTAATTGGTAAGTTTTAACATCACTATCAAAACTTACTTTAGCTTCATCTTCAGTACGTTCGTAACGTATCTTAATTTCATTAGCATCTACATAAAGTACTTCTCCTGCACCTTCAGCATTAATTAAAACTCTAGAATCAGAAGCGACTTGACGCTCTAAACCTGTTCCTACGATAGGTGCATCTACTCTTAATAATGGTACTGCCTGACGCATCATGTTTGATCCCATCAATGCACGGTTCGCATCATCATGCTCTAAGAACGGAATTAACGATGCTGAAATAGAAGAAATTTGGTTTGGTGCTACGTCTGTATAATGAATCTCTTTTGGATCTAATACAGGGAAATCCCCTTCCATACGAGCAATAACTTTCTCGTTTAAAATTTTACCATCTCCATCAACTTCAACAGTTGCCTGAGCAATTAATTTTTCTTCTTCTTCTTCTGCACTTAAGTAAATAGGATCATTTTTAATATCTACAACACCATCTTCTACTGGTCTATAAGGTGTTTCTATGAATCCCATAGTATTAACCTTTGCAAATACCGACAGAGAAGAGATCAAACCAATGTTTGGTCCCTCTGGTGTTTCAATAGGACATAAACGTCCGTAGTGCGTATAGTGAACGTCACGAACCTCGAACCCTGCTCTCTCACGAGATAAACCTCCAGGTCCTAAAGCCGATAAACGACGCTTATGTGTAATCTCTGCTAATGGATTAGTTTGATCCATAAACTGAGACAACTGGTTTGTACCAAAGAACGAGTTAATTACAGACGACAACGTTTTAGCGTTAATCAAATCTATAGGAGTAAATACCTCATTATCACGAACGTTCATACGCTCACGAATAGTACGTGCCATACGCGCTAAACCAACACCAAACTGTTGTGATAACTGCTCACCTACAGTACGTACACGACGGTTAGATAAGTGATCGATATCATCAATCTCTGCTTTGGAGTTGATAAGCTCGATTAAATATTTAATAATGGTAATGATATCTTCTTTAGTAAGCACTTGCTTATCCATTCCAATGTCAAGACCTAATTTTTTATTCATTCTATAACGTCCAACTTCTCCTAAAGAGTAACGTTGGTCACTAAAGAATAATTTATCTATAATACCACGTGCTGTTTCCTCATCTGGTGGCTCAGCATTACGTAATTGTCTATAGATATGTTCTACAGCTTCTTTTTCAGAGTTTGTTGGGTCTTTTTGAAGTGTATTATGTATAATGGCATAATCCCCTTGCTCGTTAGATTCTTTATGTAAAAGAATAGTCTTTACTTCTGCGTCAAGGATTTCCTCAATATTATCTTTATCTAAAATAGTATCACGGTCTAATACAATCTCATTACGTTCTATAGAAACTACCTCTCCAGTATCTTCATCAACGAAATCTTCATGCCATGTATTAAGAACACGTGCTGCTAATTTTCTACCTGTGTATTTTTTTAATCCAGACTTTGATACTTTAACCTCTTCGGCTAAGTCGAAAATCTCTAAGATATCTTTATCTCTTTCAAAACCGATAGCACGGAAAAGTGTGGTTACAGGTAACTTTTTCTTTCTATCGATGTAAGCATACATCACTTGGTTGATATCTGTAGCAAATTCAATCCAAGATCCTTTGAATGGAATAACCCTTGCTGAATATAATTTTGTTCCATTAGCATGGAAAGATTGACCAAAGAAAACCCCTGGTGAACGGTGTAACTGTGACACCACTACACGTTCTGCACCATTAATTACGAATGTACCACTAGGTGTCATGTAAGGAATGGTTCCTAAGTAAACATCTTGAACAATGGTTTCAAAATCTTCATGTTCAGGATCTGTACAATATAACTTTAATCTAGCTTTTAGCGGAACGCTGTAAGTTAATCCTCTTTCAATACACTCTTCAATGGCGTATCTTGGTGGATCTACAAAGTAATCTAAAAATTCTAATACGAATTGATTACGAGAATCTGTAATTGGAAAGTTTTCCATGAAGGTGTTATATAACCCTTCATCACCTCTTTCTTCAGATTTTGTTTCTAATTGGAAAAAATCCTGGAAGGACTTAATCTGAATATCCAAGAAATCTGGATATTCCGTTCTATTTACAATAGAAGAGAAATTTAATCTTTCAGCTTGTGTTGATAACATCAATGGACGGAATTTTGATTAAAAAATAATAATGTCAGTGCTTTTAAACACCGGTTAAACAGCCAATTTCATAGCATAATTAATGGCTGTTTTATGCAATTTTTTCAGGTATATGTTATATACGCAAAATGGTCTAGATCTTATCCCACGTTCTGTAGGACAGATCTAAACCTTTGTATTGTTGAGTAATTAAGCTTACTTAAGCTCAACCTCTGCTCCAGCCTCTTCTAACTGAGTTTTTAATGCTTCAGCTTCGTCTTTAGAAACTGCTTCTTTGATAGCGCTAGGTGCATCATCAACTAAACCTTTAGCTTCTTTTAATCCTAAACCAGTTAATTCTTTAACTAATTTTACTACAGCTAATTTAGATGCTCCAGCTGCTTTTAAGATAACATCAAATTCAGTTTGAGCTTCACCAGCATCATCACCACCAGCAGCAGGACCAGCAACAGCAACTGCAGCAGCAGCAGCAGGCTCGATACCATACTCATCTTTTAATATAGTTGCTAACTCATTTACTTCTTTTACAGTAAGGTTAACTAATTGTTCTGCGAAATCTTTTAAATCTGCCATTTTTCTATCGTTTTAATCGTGTTTTTTAATAATAATATAATTGTAATAAAGTGCGTACTTCTTTAAGACTATCCTTCTTTTTCAGATAGTGTTTTAATAAGTCCAGCAATTGTGTTTCCACCTGATTTAAGCGCTGATACCACATTCTTAGCAGGAGATTGAAGTAATCCAATAATTTCTCCTAGTAACTCTTCTTTAGACTTGATATCAACTAATGCGTCTAATTGTTCGTCACCAATGTAAACAGCTTCCTCAATAAATGCTCCTTTTAATAAAGGTTTTTCAGATTTCTTACGGAAATTCTTAATTAATTTTGCTGGTGCATTACCTGTTTCAGAATACATCACCGATGTATTTCCTTTTAAAACTGCAGGAAGTTCTCCAAATTCTTTATCTGAAGCTTCCATTGCTTTTGCAAGTAATGTATTTTTAACAACAGCCATTTTTACGTTTGCCTTAAAAGCAGCACGACGTAAATCTGAGGTAGCCCCTGCATTTAACCCAGAAATATCAGCTAAATAGATATTTGTGTTATTAGCTAATTCTGCAGTCAACTCCTCAATTACTTGTGATTTTTCTTCTCTTGTCATGATAAAAGTTTTAACTTAGATTAACTAACCTTAGGATCAATTGCAATACTAGGACTCATGGTAGAAGACATGTGAATACTTTTCACATAAACCCCTTTTGCAGTTGTTGGTTTTAATTTAATTAATGTTTGTATTAATTCATTTGCGTTACCCGCAATTTTATCAGCACTAAATGATGCTTTACCAATAGCAGCATGTACAATACCTGTTTTATCAACTTTAAAGTCAATTTTCCCAGCTTTTACTTCTGCTACTGCCTTAGCAATATCCATGGTTACTGTACCTGTTTTAGGGTTTGGCATTAAACCACGAGGACCTAATACACGTCCTAAAGGACCTAATTTACCCATAACACTAGGCATAGTTATAATAACATCTATATCAGTCCATCCGCTCTTGATTTTGTCAAGATACTCATCTAAACCTACATAATCAGCTCCTGCTTCTTTAGCTTCTGCTTCTTTATCAGGTGTTACTAATGCTAATACTTTCATATCTTTACCAGTACCGTGAGGAAGTGATACTACACCTCTTACCATTTGATTTGCTTTACGAGGATCTACACCCAAACGTACTGCTATATCAACTGATGCGTCAAACTTTGTATTGGTAATTTCTTTTACTAGTTCAGATGCTTCATTTAATGAATACACCCTTCCTTTTTCAATTTTCGCTAAAGCTTCTTTTTGCTTTCTTGTTAATCTTGCCATTTTCTAATGCTTTAATAGATTAAGAAGGAAATTTTCCTGTTACAGTTATTCCCATCGATCTTGCAGTACCAGCAACCATTTTCATAGCAGAACCAATTTCAAATGCATTTAAATCTTGCATTTTGTCTTCTGCGATAGTTTTAATCTGATCCCACGTTACTTTAGCTACTTTTTTTCGGTTAGGTTCTCCTGAACCTTTTTTCACCTTGGCCGCTTCTAATAATTGTACTGCAGCTGGAGGCGTTTTGATTACAAAGTCAAATGACTTGTCTTTGTAAACAGAAATAACTACTGGTAATACTTTACCAGCCTTATCTTGTGTTCTCGCATTAAATTGCTTACAGAACTCCATGATATTAACTCCAGCAGCACCTAAAGCGGGTCCAACCGGTGGCGACGGATTCGCAGCACCTCCCCGAACTTGTAACTTAACTACTTTACCTAATTCTTTTGCCATTTTTAATAATTTAATTTGAAACCTTCTTATGTTTTGGAAGCGAAAGACGGTATCAATTTATATAGTGTAACAATTATTATACTTTTTCAACCTGCATATAACTTAACTCTAATGGTGTTTTTCTTCCAAAGATTTTCACCATTACTTCAAGCTTACGCTTTTCTTCATTTATTTTCTCAATAGTACCATCAAATCCGTTGAACGGCCCATCAATAACTTTTACGGTTTCTCCTTTTGTATAAGGAATTGCAACATTAGCCGTTTTCTCTACAGCCAATTCATCAACCTTACCTAACATTCTGTTTACTTCAGATTGTCTTAACGGCACAGGATCACCACCTTTAGTTTCACCTAAAAAACCAATAACATTAGTTACTGAACGAATAATATGAGGCACTTCTCCAGTTAAATTCGCCTGAATCATAATATACCCAGGAAAAAACACCTTTTCTTTATGAATTTTTTTTCCGTTACGAATTTGAATCACACGCTCTGTTGGTACCAAAACCTGATCAACATAATCTTGCATCCCTAAACGAGCTATTTCATTCTCAATATAGGTTTTGATTTTGTTTTCCTGTCCACTTACCGCACGAACAACATACCACTTTTTATCACTTCCTTCAGACATAAATTTTTCTTTTTAACGTTAAATGTTAACTAATCCATTGAAAGTAAGTAGTAATAACTTTACTGAATACTGTATCGATACCCCAAATAGCAAGAGAAAAAACAATTGAAAATACTGCAACCAATACAGTTAAACTCTGTCCTTCAGCCCAAGTAGGCCAAGTCACATTATTTTTTAACTCTCCAAATGAATCTTTTATGTAATTTACAAATCCTGCCATTTTGTTATTTTCTTTTTTTTAGACACGTTAAAATGTTTTTCAACCTATTTAACTATCTGTTTTTTTGCACGGGTTGCGAGACTCGAACTCACGACACCTGGTTTTGGAGACCAGTGCTCTACCAACTGAGCTAAACCCGTAAACATAAGCGAAGGTATTCCTTTTAAATTTCCGGAATACCTTTGCTCATTTATATTCTTATTAAACTATTGTATTAGTCTAAAATTTCAGTTACCTGACCAGCACCAACTGTTCTACCTCCTTCACGGATAGCGAAACGTAAACCTACGTTCATTGCAATTGGCTGAATTAACTCAACAGTAATAGTTAAGTTATCTCCTGGCATAACCATCTCAACTCCATCAGGTAAAGAAATGTTACCAGTTACATCAGTTGTACGTACGTAGAACTGTGGACGGTAGTTATTGTGGAAAGGCGTATGACGACCACCCTCTTCTTTTTTCAAGATATAAACCTCTGCTTTAAATTTAGCGTGAGGAGTTACAGAACCAGGCTTAGTGATTACCATACCTCTAGAGATTTGAGTTTTCTCAATACCTCTTAATAAGATACCAGCGTTATCACCAGCTTCACCTCTATCTAATATTTGACGGAACATCTCAATACCAGTGATAGTAGAAGTTAACTTCTCAGCTCCCATACCAATGATTTCAACAGGATCTCCAGTTTTAGCTACACCAGTTTCAATACGACCAGTTGCTACAGTACCACGACCAGTAATAGAGAATACGTCTTCGATAGGCATTAAGAAAGGCTTATCCATATCACGTACAGGCTCTTCAATCCAGTTATCACAAGCATCCATTAACTCCATTACAGTATCAACCCATTTTTGCTCACCGTTAAGTGCACCTAAAGCTGAACCTGAAATTACAGGACCATTATCTCCATCGTACTCATAGAAGTTTAATAGATCTCTTACTTCCATATCTACTAACTCTAAAAGCTCTTCATCATCAACCATATCAACTTTGTTTAAGAAAACAACGATACGAGGAATACCTACTTGACGACCTAATAAGATATGCTCACGAGTTTGTGGCATAGGACCATCAGTAGCAGCAACCACTAAGATAGCACCATCCATTTGAGCAGCACCAGTTACCATGTTCTTAACGTAATCCGCGTGACCTGGACAGTCAACGTGAGCATAGTGACGGTTAGCTGTTTGATATTCTACGTGAGATGTATTAATTGTAATACCTCTTTCTTTCTCTTCAGGAGCGTTATCAATTTGATCGAAGTCTTTTGCTTCAGATAAACCTGCATCAGCTAATACTTTAGTAATAGCAGCAGTTAAAGTTGTTTTACCGTGATCTACGTGTCCAATTGTACCAATATTTAAGTGTGGTTTTGAACGATCAAAAGTTGCCTTTGCCATGTTTTTTAATAATTTTAATCTTAGTTATATAATAATATTAGTGTACTCTGTTTTTTACCTCTAATATATTAGAGCCAATGACGAGATTTGAACTCGTGACCTCTTCCTTACCAAGGAAACGCTCTACCCCTGAGCTACACCGGCGTAAAGTTTTTATTTCCTATTCTCTCAAAAGCCTTATATATTAAGACCAATTAATTGAAAGAAGAGATTCCTGCCTTCGCAGGAATTTAGAGCGGGAGACCGGGTTCGAACCGGCGACATTCAGCTTGGAAGGCTGACGCTCTACCAACTGAGCTACTCCCGCAAATTTTAAAATTCAAACTTCAATTTTAGTGGGGAGAGCAGGATTCGAACCTGCGAAGGTAAAAACCAACAGATTTACAGTCTGTCCTCGTTGGCCGCTTGAGTATCTCCCCAATGAATTTTATCAATATTTCTTAAGAACTTGAGCCGATAGAGGGACTCGAACCCACGACCTGCTGATTACAAATCAGCTGCTCTAGCCAGCTGAGCTATATCGGCTTTTCTTACCTTTTTTACATATAAAAAAAGCCCGCTATTTCTAACGGACTGCAAATGTATATATTTTTTATTTTATTCAAAACATATTTTAACAAATTTTTGTTATAAATGCGTTCTTAATTTTTCTTTTCGCTTTATTAACTGTCTTTCAAGTGAGGCTACAGCCATATCTGCTCCTTCTTCAAAGGTTTTACATTGTTTTTTTACCACAAAACTATCTCCTGGAACACTTACCCTTGCCTCAAATATTTTATTCTCTTTTTCACTTGTATTTTCTACTTTTAAATACACATCAGATTTAATTACCTTGTCGTAAAACAAATCCAACTTATCCATACGTTTTTGAATGAATGTGATTAATTTCTTATCAGCATTAAAATTAATTGATTGGGTGTTTACTTTCATACTCCTAATATTTTTTAGTTAGACAATAAATCAACAATACTATTCCTTACCTCTAGGATGCGCATTAATATGCACTTGTTTCAATTCTGCTATACTATTGTGGGTGTAAACCTGGGTGGCAGCTAAACTTGAATGTCCTAAAAGTTCTTTAACAGCATTTAAATCGGCACCTTGGTTTAACAAATGCGTAGCAAAAGAGTGTCTTAAAATATGAGGACTCTTTTTTACCTTTGTAGATGCTAAACTAAAATACTCATTTATTATTCTGTAAACAAGTGTTTCATAAATTTTCCTGCCTTTTTTTGTTAAAAAAAAATAATCCTCGTCAACAACACTATCCAAATCATTCCTGAAAACCAAATACTTACGTATGTTTTCAACCACTGTATTTAATAATGGAATGAGACGTTCCTTATTTCGCTTACCTAAAACCTTAAGGGTTTTATTATTTAAATCAAAACTAGACATTTTAAGTTCAACCAGCTCAGTGCGTCGTATTCCTGTTGAATAGAATAACTCAATAATAGTTAGATTTCTAACACTTTCAAAATCGTTTCTTGAATTTAATACCTCCAGAACGGTTTCTATTTCATGTTCAGAAAAAGGTGTTTGCACTTTTTTACTTGTTTTTAGCGCTTTGTGTTTTGACAATGGGTTTACTTTAATATCGCCTGTTTTTAATAAAAACTTATAATAGCTATTTAAACTTGATATTTTCCTATTAATGCTCCGGTTTACTAAACCCTTTTCTACCAACAATACAATCCAACTTCTTATTTGCGTATAATGTATTTCTTCTAAACCATTTACCTCATACTCATTTTGCATAAACTCTAAAAACTCGTTTAAATCATTTTCATAGGCCACTACAGTAAGGCGAGAGTAATTTTTCTCTAACAACAAATAATCTAAGAAAGGCTTAAACGTCATATACAAAGGAAAGTGTTATTTTAATTCATAAGCGTGATGAGTAAAAATACAATCTTTTAAGGAAAATTGAATCAAAAAAAATCCCGCATAATGCGGGATTTTAATTTTGCTTTGTATTTACTATACTTCCTCTGCGTCTCTCAACGATTGGATATATTGTGCTTTTTGAACCTGTGCTCTGCGCACCACTGAAGGCTTAGTGTAATACTTACGCTCTTGCAATTGATTCTTGATAGTGGTTCTTACAAACTTACGTTTGTAACGTTTCAACGCTCTATCTATATTTTCTCCGTCTTTTACTGGAATTATCAACATAGTGTCTTAACCTCCTCTCTTTTAGAATTTTCAGGCCGCAAATATAAAAACAATCTTTAATTTTAAACAAAAAAAATATTTTTTTTTTATGTTGCTGGCTTATAAGATTTTTTGTCAATAATAATCTTTGAAAGTATTTCTCTTAGAATCTCTGAAGTTCCCCCGCCAATAGGCCCTAACCTACTATCTCGAAGCAGTCTTGCTAAAGGATAATCTTCCATATAGCCATAACCACCTAAGAACTGTAAACATTCATAAATAACCTCATCAGCCATCTTTGTTGATTTCAATTTAGACATAGTGGCTTCTTTAACTACATATTCCCCCTTATTTAATCTAAATACAACCGAGTAATTAAACTGCTTGCACACCTCCATATCTGAATATAAATCCACATATTTATGTCTTAAGGCTTGATACATATCTAAAGATTTACCAAATGTTTTTCTTTCAGACATATATTGTAAGGCATAATCGAGAGCATATTCTGCTCTTGCGTGGGCATTAACACCCATTACTAAACGCTCTAGCGCAAAATGCTGCATTATATATGCAAACCCCTCATTTTCTTGACCTAACAAGTTAGTGACTGGCACCTTAACATTATCAAAAGCAATCTCTGCTGTATCTGAAGCTCTCCAACCCAATTTATCTAATTTGGTTGCCGTGATACCTGGCGTATCTCTATCTACAACAAAAATACTCATTCCCTTATTACCTTGCTCAGGACTCGTTTTTGCGGCCACTACTAAATAGTCACTATACACCCCATTGGTAATAAAGGTTTTAGCCCCATTAATCACATAATGATCATCAATCTTCACGGCTGTAGTACGCATCCCTGCAACATCACTACCTCCCGATGGCTCAGAGATACATAAACAACCTATCTTATCACCAGCAATACTTGGTGCCAAATAGTTTTGTTTAATAGCTTCATCTCCTTCCGCATTAAGGTGCGTCATAGCTAAATAAACATGTGCCCAAATGGCCGCCGCAAACCCGCCTGAATTTATTTTTTGAAGCTCCTCTTGTAAAATAACCGTGTAAAAAAGATCAAGATTTAAACCTCCATAGGCCTCAGGATAGTTAATCCCAAAAAAACCCATGTCACCAAACTTCTTCCAAATAAATCTATCAATAGTTCCCGTTTTCTCCCATTTATCAATGTGCGGTAAAACTTCTTTTTTTAAAAAATCCTGAAGGCTTTTTCTAAACAGGTTATGCTCTTCAGTGAAGTACATGTTATTCATCTAGTTTCTTTTTCAAGATGCAAATATAATTTAATTATATCTATTTTATTTACAGGAAAGCCTTTTACTTTTTGCAATTCATCAATTGAATTATACCCTTCTTTTAATTGGCGTTGTTCTATGATTTGATGCGCCAATTCATAATCTATATAAGGAATTGTTACCAATTGATTTACCGTAATGGTATTAATATTAAACGTCTTGATGCTTCTTGGGGTTTTTAACTCAAATACTTTCAATATGCTTTGAATAACCTCTGGTGATAAATCATACACCTCATAAAGTTCAACCTCATCGGCAAAACCACCTTTAAACCTGTTTCTGAATTTGATAATTCTATTAGAAAGCACTTCTCCTACCCCATTCACAACCTGAAGTTCACCTGCTGTGGCCTGATTTAAATCTTTCTTTTGATACGTTATTCTAGACGTGTTCTTTGCTGATGCTTTTTTAATACTAGAATTATTAATCCATTCAGGAAATTTAAAATAGGGTGAGAGCACTTCTAATAACGAATCTGATACTTGAGTTACCTCTTGAAATTGTTTGGAAGAATTAATCCATTTATTGTCTTTTCTGAATTGCAACAACCTATCAATCTCCACATTAGACATCCCCAAAACATACCCTTTATAGTCTGTAATAAAGTTAGGATTGAAAGGCGTTATTTCTGTCGATTTTTCTTTTATTTCAAGTTGTCTTAAAGAATCCACCTCTTTTTCAAACAGTAATAAGGCTTCCTCATTTACAACTAGTGGTTCTAAGGGCGCGCTTATGAAAAAATACAAACATTGAAATAAAACAATAAGTATGAGCAATAAAAAAATCCCATGACGTTGTTTTTTAGAAAACTGAAAATGGGATTTCATAGACTTATGTTTTTAAAGTTATGTTACATATGTTTTGTTAAATCCTCAGCCCCTTCCTCTAAAGCTTCATGTTTAACATTTATAGCATCCATATACTTCGATAATTCTCGCTTAATTATTGGAGACAATATCACCACACCAATAATATTTGGTACAACCATGGCAAAAATCATGGCATCAGAGAAATCAATTACAGCACCAAGACTTATTGAAGAACCTATAACCACGAATAATAAAAATAATAGTTTATAGACTAAGTCACTAACCTTTCCTTTTCCGAATAAAAACACCCAACCTTGCATACCATAGTAAGACCAAGAAATCATGGTTGAAAACGCAAATAGAATTACGGCCACTGTTAACACGATAGAAAAGTGTGGTATAACCGAATCAAAAGCCGTTGCTGTAAGTTCAACCCCTTCTTTAATAGGTACACCGTACTCCATAAAACTACCATCAAAGTTGGTAATAACAATCACCAAAGCTGTCATTGTACAAATTACAACCGTATCAACAAAAGGCTCTAATAATGCTACAATTCCTTCACTGGCAGGATAGGTTGTTCGTACCGCAGAGTGAGCAATAGCGGCACTACCAACACCAGCTTCATTAGAAAAAGCTCCTCTACGAATGCCTTGAATCATAACCCCAATTAAACCACCTGCTATTCCTAAACCAGAAAATGCTCCTTCAAAAATTAAAGCAAAGGCATCATCAATTAAATGCCAATTGGCCCCTAAAATAACTAAGGCTGCAAGCACATAAATACCAGCCATAAAAGGCACTACCTTTTCGGTTACGGCTGCTATTCTTTTAATTCCTCCAATTATCACCACAGCCACTAAAATAGCCATAACAATACCAAAATACAATCTAGCGTTTGAGCTTTCAAGTTCAAACAACTTAATAAACTGAGCAGCCGCTTGATTTGCTTGAAACATATTTCCCCCTCCAAAGGACCCCCCAATAACAAAAATAGCAAACAACACAGCCAACACTTTTCCAAAACCGCCCATGTTTTTCTCTCTAAACCCTTTGGTTAGGTAATACATAGGTCCACCATATACTGTACCATCTTTAGCCACATCGCGATATTTAACCCCTAAAGTGCATTCTGCAAACTTAGAGGCCATCCCTATAAAACCTGCAAGAATCATCCAAAACGTAGCGCCAGGACCACCAATAGAAAGCGCTACTGCTACTCCTGCAATGTTTCCTAAACCAACTGTAGCTGACAATGCTGCGGTTAGAGCTTGAAAATGAGACACCTCGCCATGGGCACTATCATCCCTTAAGGTTTCAATGATATTCTCATCTTCATTTGGTGTTTGATCTCCATATAACGTATCGGCTCCATGCTTTTCAATATCTTCATATTTTCCTTGAACTACTCTAATAGCCGTTTTAAAACCTGTAATGTTTATAAACTTAAAAAAAATAGTAAAAAACAAAGCACCACCTACTAAAACTATTAATACCCAAGGCACTTTAACTGTTTCAGAAAATGGAATTTCATAAAATATGCCTTCTACAAACCACCCCGTATAGTCTTTAAAAACGCGGTCAATTTTTTCTGGGGTTGATTCCTTTGCAAATGTTAAAAATGGTGCTATTAAAGTAAATAATGAAAGAAAATATTTCTTCATAAGAAAGTTTTAGTTTTTAAGATATCAAACAATTGTCATGTGTAAGTCGGGCAAGATGCTAAAAAAAAATGATTTTATAAAACATTGCTTGTTAAAATGGCCTAAACCGAATCAATATTGTAAATGCTATTCAAAGCTTCTATTTGTTCTGGCCTTCCTAAAACAATAATCTTAGAATTTAATTCCAATTTCATTTCAGCCTCAGGATTTACGATATATTGACCATTGCCATCTTTGTAACCAATAACAGTACACCCCGTTTTTCTTCTTAAATCTAAATCTTTAATTGTTTTAGTATCTTTTGAACTATAAAGTTTTTCAACGGCCACTTCTTCAATATTTATATCTGATTTACCTACAATAGACAAATTATCTATAAATTCCATCAATCCCGGTACTACAACCAAAGAAGCCATATGATCACCACCTATTTTATCTGGCAAAATAACGTTATTAGCTCCTGCAAATTTTAGCTTATCATAAGAAGATTCATTTGAAGCTCTACTAATTATATTGATTTTATCATTGAGTTGCCTTGTTGAAAGCACTACGAACAAGTTATCGGCATCATTTGGGAGCGCTGAAATAAAACAAGAAGCTCTATTAACACCAGCTGCCATAAGTATTTCATCTTCATTTGCATTGCCAATCACATAAGGAACATTGTCTATTTGTAAGCGACCTTCCATTTCTCTATTTTTTTCAATAACTACAAAGGGTTTTTTGTAAGCAGCAAGTTTTCTTGCAGCCTGCTTTCCGTTTCTCCCATAGCCACAAATAACAATATGATTTTTAAAAGCATCTATAAGTTTTTGCATCTTTTTTTGTTTTAGTTCTTCAATATCATTTTTGCTCAAAATATATTCTGTGATAATAGATAAAGCATACCCTACAATAACTACACTTGCCAAAATCAAAAATATGGTAAAAATCTTAGATTCATCATCTAGAGGCACCACTTCACTAAACCCAACAGTCGTCATGGTAATCACTGTCATATAAAGCGCATCAATCCAGGTATACTCAGAAATAAAAACGTACCCAATTACTCCAACAAGCAAAATAACAACCAGCAAAAATAGCGCAGTATATATTTTTGTTCGAAAAAATCTTATTAATGGATTCATAAATTACAGGTCAAAAACAGATGAACGTTTGGTATAAACTAAATCTTTTATCCGCATCCAGAATGCTAAAAACAAATATAACGCGAAACCAAAACCAACAGTTACAAAGGTTAAGTACATAAAAGATGTACGTACCACCTTTGCCCGAATACCTAACCTGTCGGCAATACGCTGACAAACATAATATCCATGTTTTTGAAAAAATAATAATGGCTTGTAAATAACGTTCATGCCGCAATTTAACACTTACTTTATTTGTTTAAAAGTTTATTCACTTAAAAGTTGATTTCCAATAGCACACTCTAAACATTTATGTTTAGCGCAGTAGACGGTTTTAAGCTGAATTAAGGCTTGAGATTCAAAAGATGAATGCGCTATTTGTTTTAACTCATTAAATGCTTTTATAATATTATTTTTTTCCGAAGGCATAGATTTAGCCAGATTGAAAATAGATGTTTCAGCCAGTTCTCCTTGTTTCATGGCATACCAAAACTTAATAGGAATGATTGTATTAATCACTAACAAATCAATAAATGATTTTGAGAGCGACTTTACCGTAGGCTTTGAGCTTTTTTGAAAAGTATAATGTGCCTCCCAGAACTTAGATGTATTCACTTTAAAAAGTTTATAAATATCATCTATATTTTTTGCCTCTATTACCTTTGAAAACAAATTATCCTGCAGATGATAAAGATTTGTTAATTGAGACAACCGAATGGTAGGAAAATTTGACGGTCTCAATCTGAAAAAATGTATTGGTAAAACTGTTGAATTTTCAATATGAAACTTTTGTTTTAAAAATGCGTAATCCTTTTTAAGGTTTTCAAAATAAGCATTTTCAAAATCTCCTTCAAGCAACCCTGCTTGCCCAAATAATAATGCCTCCAATTGCATTATATTAGACCTAGTTTTTCTAACGATGGAAAACCTAAAAGATTGCCCCAAACTAAAAAAAGCCTCACCATTAACTTTTAACCCAAAATTCTTGCACAGCATTTGAAACAAAACTGCTTCCCAGTCATTCTTTGTTGTTTTTAAAATATTTTCAATAGTGCTCGATTTTCGTTCTAAGCGTTCTACATACAATCTTTCTAACCAATTATCAACCACAAAATCATCAACGCGAGCAAACGAGTCTTCACAATTAATCCATTTGCTATTATTTATAAAAAGTTTATTGTAGGTTCCTAATATATCTTGGTTTACAATATGGCTTAACTCTAGGGTTGGAATCACAGAATTATCTTTTCTAAATACATCAATATCGTGTTCCCAAACTACATGCAAAATCACATTATCATACGCTTGATCTGTTTCATGGTTATGCAAAAACCAATCAGATGATTTTACATGAATTTCAACATTACCTGCCCATAGTTGGTTTGCTATTCTAACTTGAGCATTAAAAAAATCAGGCCCCGAATTTTGGTTATACTGTCCAACCGCATTGATGGTAATATTCTCACCTCTTGTGGTTTTTAAATTTGTTAATTGAACTTTTTTATGTTTCCATATATAGTGTAAAAAGTCTTCTTGCATACCATAAAAATAAAAACAATAAAGAAAATGAAAAATCTAAGTTTATTCAAGTAATATAAAAGAAGTTATCACTGAAATAGACTAAAAGCGAAGTTAATGAGCTCTTAATTACAAAAAAAATACTGATTTTAGCAATGTTAGAAGTTAAGATACTGCCTTTTTTTAGACGGTTTTTTTACAAAATATTTTTCAATAAGGCGATAAAAAGCTTAACCACTATAATCTTTTTATATTTGTAATACGAAAACAAAGCACCCCAATGGAAGCATTAACTCTTACAACGCCAGCTCTTTTATTTTCAGCTATTTCTTTAATTATGCTAGCCTATACCAATAGATTTTTAGCCTATGCTAGCGTGATTAGAAACTTACATGACAAATATCTTCAAAAGCATGATGAAACACTTATGCGACAAATAAAGAACTTAAAGAAACGCCTATATTTAATTCGATCCATGCAAATTGCAGGTATTTCGAGTCTGTTACTTTGTGTTTTAACCATGTTTTTGATTTATATTGAACAGCATCTCATAGCCGTTTGGATATTTGGTTTGGCCTTAATTTTACTAATCATCTCCTTAGCATTGTTAATTAGAGAAATTCAAATTTCAGTAAAAGCGCTAGAACATCATATTAGTGATATTGAAAAGGGATAGTAAAACACCATCCCTTCTCTTTATAACTCGTAATAGTTTTATTAATCGGAAATCAATTTCCGTAATCTCTTGCTCTAGGCACATTGACACCACTATCATAAGTTTTACCTCCTGTGAATTCATCAAAAAAACGATAGTAGTTGCCATAACCAAACTCAGTCTCTAAAACGCGTCGTTCATCTCTCATTTTTTGAAACATTTTTGTAGCTTCTTTTTGGTCGCCTATTAAGAAAAAGTAATCATTTTCTGATAGAATCTCTCCTTTTTTATTAACTAATTTTAATTCGACCAATACTTTTTCATCAACTTGCTTTAAAACATCTGCCGATATGGTTTCAAACTTTTTGGCACTATTTGCTTTTACCGTACCAATTTTGAATGTTTCTTCTTTTAATAATTTACCATGATTATCTTTAAAAATTATACTAGCTTGGCAGTTTTTAAAATCTTCAAACAAATCATTCACCACCCATAATTCGCCTTTAAAAGCTTCATTTTTACTCCATCTTCTTTTTTCAAACGACAGGTTAATCAACAAAGGTTGATAGGCTTTCTTAACAAAATCATAAGATCGTTTAGGTTCTTGATAATTATCAACAATACCCCATTTCATATCTGGCCAATACGTTATAAAATGACACAGTGCAATACCACTCAAGCTAGGTTTTTGTCTTCTAAAATATTCTATACCGTTTTGAAATATTATACCTTGTGTGTCTTGGGAAGCATTAACAAATTCTTCAAGGGATCCTATTTTTTCATCACCAAACACATCCCAATTTTGCATTCTTAATCGTACTAAATCTGCCCAATGGTGCCCCCAGCTTAACCCAGGTGTCCATAATTCATCTTCTGGAATAAACTTCTTTAAACTTTCAATTGATGGTACCGAAGTAATAGCAAACTCTGGTACAATTGGAAATTCCATGGTTTTCAACCAATCTTCATGTAAAAAACTCCCCATGTCATAAAAATATCTTAAGGCATGAACCGCTTCCTTGGGTTTAAACCCAGCCTCTTGAGACACCTCACAAGTTAGCGGAGAATCTGGCACATACGGTAAATCAACATAAGCCTGAAGCGAGTCTCCAAGTCGTTCTAGAAATTCTCTACCAAATTTTGCGTCTCTGGTTCTTAATAGCATTTCTTCTCCACCTTCCATCATAATCAATGATGGATGATTTCTACGCTCTTTAACTACACGCACACCTTCATTAAAAATCTCAGCCAACTCTTCTTCCTTATCAGGAATATTACCCGTTCCTAAAGGAATCATATCTTGCCAAACTGTAATCCCCATTTCATCACAATATTGATAAAATTCAGGAATCTCTGGAGGATGCCAACCAAATATCCTAATATTATTCATGTTAGCATCTTTAGCTAACTGAATGAGTGTTTTATATTCTTCAATTGACGTTCTACCTACAAAAATATCTGGTGGCCCTCCCCAACACGCCGAACGAATAAAATGAAACTTACCATTTATATATGTTGACCTTGGAAAGGACACATCAACATCCTTTTTAAATCCTGGATTCCATTTTGAGGTAACTTCCCTTATACCAAAAGTAATTTCTTTGAAATCTTGATTAAATTTTCCTTCCTTTAAAGAAATTCTAGCTTTATATAAATTAGGTTTCCCCATATCCCAAGGCCACCATAATTTAGGATTATCTAAATGAATATTGTGTGTAACTTTATGTATTCCTGGTTCAACCAATGCTGAGAACGTCACTGTTTTTACTTTTGAAGAAAAATTCTTCCCTTCTAAAGATGCTACAAAATTCATATTTTTTGCAGAAGATTCGGTATTTTCTACTGTAAGTTCTAAACTAACATCGGCTGAATTATCTTTATTAATAGAAGTATTAGCATATACATCATCAAAACGCACTTTCCCTGTAGATATCATTTTTACAGGACGGATAATTCCAAACGGAACTAAATCACGCCAATAATCTCCAAACCAAGGCGTTTTCTTTCCCGCTACCAAAGCATTGACACGTGGTGGAGGATCTAACTTTATCATAAGCATATTAGTACTTGAGAGTCGTTTTTTAGATACTCTTAAATAGTTAGTAACATCAAACGAAAAACCAGAAAAGGCTCCTTCATGTCTTCCTAAATAATGCCCGTTTAACCATACATCACATGCATAATCTACGCCTTCAAAAACAATTTTTACAACCTTATTATCTACAGGTTCGCTTACATGAAACTGGTGTGCATACCACCACTCATATTGCTGTACCCATTGTGCTTTAACACTGTTTCTCCCAAAATAAGGATCTTCAATAACACCAGCTTTCCACAAATCAGTATACACATCTCCTGGCACTTTAGCATAATTCCATACTAATGTTTCAATATCCTCTGGTGGTAATTGAGGGAGTCCCATTTTTACTCCTTCACCAGGAAGCATCATTTTCATGGTCCATTTCACACCACTTAAATCTCTTATCAATTGGCTGTTTTCAGTATGGGAAATCATCGTATTGGGCTGAGCCTGTAACATAGTAGACAGCAGACAAAAGATGAATACTCCCATTATTAGCTTTTTGTAATTTGTAGAGTATTTATTTTTTAGAAACATAAAACAAGTATTTTGCCACAAATATAATCATTTATGAAACTAATTTCAAATATGAAAACAAAATTCATGTATAAACAATGATAAAATATTTACACAAGAAACAACAGCACCTGCATAAAGAATTTTTAACAAATAAAAATTTCTTATATAGTACTGTATAAATTGAACTAAACCTTAAGTGAATCTAATAGCTTTTACAGGCGAAATTTTGGTTACTATGTATGATGGCAGTAAAAGCATTAATACACATAGCACTAACGTTCCTATATTTAAACATAGTATATACCAGAAACTTATATAAACGGGGGCTTCAGTTACATAATATACACTAGGGTCTAGCTGAAACAATTTTAAATATTTTTGCACAAATAAAATACCAAGCCCCAAAACATTTCCCCAAAACAAACCCAATAAAATTAAATAAGAGGCATTATACAAAAACAACTTTCTAATACTCCAATTATTACTTCCTAAGGCTTTTAAAATACCTATCATTTGCGTACGCTCTAAGATTAAAACCAACAAAGCAGTAATCATATTGATACCCGCAATTAAAATCATGATACCAATAATTCCGTAAATATTTTTATCAAATATCTTTATCCATTCAAAAATGGAATAGTATTTATCTTCAATGGTTTGTGTGTTTAAGGTTGATGGTGTGTTTTGATAAATCTCCTTTCCTTTGGTTTCAAGGTCATCATAATCTTCTATAAAAACTTCAAAGCTGCCAACTTGATTGTTCTCCCATCGGTTAATACGTTGTAAATGCCGAATATCTCCTATAACATAACTGGCATCAAAATCTTGAAAGCCCGAATTATATATTCCAACAATATTGTATGTAATGATGTTGGGTAATTTTTCAGGATCATCTTTTGCAAATACCATTTGAAAGGTATCATGAACCTTAAAACCTAATCTATTAGCCAGATATTCAGAAACAAGTACGTCTTCATTTCGCTTATTTGTATAATCGGGCAACCTACCTGCTATTAAAAATTCTTTAAAAAAATCCCAATCATAATCTGCTCCAACACCTTTAAGATAAGCACCTTCAAAATCGGTGGTTGTTCTAATTACGCCAAACTTAGAGGCTACAGCCTGAATGTGTTTAACCCCTTCAACAGTTTTAAATTCGGGGTAAAACTCTTGCTCCTTAGATATTGGGAATATACTTTCAAGTGAATTGTTGCTATCATAATTAGTAATAACAACATGACCATTAAACGCCACAACTTTATCTCGTATTTTTTGTTGCAATCCTATCCCGGTAGCAATAGCTACCATCATCACGACAATACCGATAGCTATAGCGGCAATACCAATTTTTATTATTGGTGCCGATATACTACTTTTATACGCTTTACTACCTATAATGCGTTTAGCTATAAAAAACTCGTAATTCAATTTTATCTATGCAGTTAAATATGGTCAAAAATACAGTTTTATTATTTGTTTTAGCAATGATTTCATGTGCTTCTAAAATGAAACATGAAAGCAGTGACACAATACCCGTAAATAATAAAAAGACGCATGAGGTAACGCCTATTATTGTGGGTGCCAATCAAACGGCTACCTATTTACCTTTGCTACAAACTAAACGCATTGGTATCGTTGCCAATCAAACATCCGTTATTTTCAAAACTAACCATCAATATACTCATCTAGTAGATTCTTTAATAGATTTAAACATCAATGTAAAAAAAGTATTTGCCCCTGAACATGGATTTAGAGGACAAGCTGATGCTGGCGAAGCTGTAAAAGATGGTATTGATACCAAAACAAACCTGCCTATTATTTCTTTATATGGAAAAAACAAAAAGCCTTCTGAAAGTCAACTTGCTGATTTAGACCTCGTCATTTTTGATATTCAGGATGTTGGTGCCCGATTTTACACCTACATTTCATCACTTCATTATGTTATGGAAGCTTGCGCCGAACAAGACATTCCTGTTCTAATTCTAGACAGACCCAACCCTAATGGGCATTATATTGACGGCCCTGTTTTAAAAACGGCTCATAAAAGTTTTGTGGGTATGCATCCTATACCAGTGGTTCACGGCATGACCATTGGAGAATACGCCAAGATGATTAATGGTGAAGGCTGGTTAGCAAATAGTATAAAATGCTCATTACATGTTATTCCTGTTAAAAACTACAACAGACAACTTCCCTATATTTTACCTATTAAACCAAGCCCTAATTTACCCAATGACCAAGCTATTAATCTGTATCCAAGTTTATGCTTTTTTGAAGGCACCAATGTGAATGCGGGACGGGGTACCGAAACTCAATTTCAGGTGTTTGGCAGTCCTTATTTAAACCCAGAAAAATACACTTTTCAGTATACTCCACAGTCAAACACAGGTTCTAAATACCCAAAACATCAAGGTAAGGTTTGCTTTGGAAAAGATGTTTCACAAACACAAAAATTAAATGCCTTAAATTTAACCTGGCTTATTGAAGCCTACAAAGACACGTCTGACACCTCGGAATTTTTCAACACCTTTTTCACCAAACTTGCTGGCACCACTGAGTTGCAAAAACAAATTGAATTGGGACTTTCAGAACAATCCATAAAAGACAGTTGGAAAGAAGCATTAAACCTATTTAAAACAATGAGAAGCCCCTATTTAATTTACCTCTAAGGCTTCTCTGTTGGTTTCTGATATTTTTGAAACGGTTGCTTAAGAAGTTCTATAATATTTCCATTCTTCTTTTCATCAGGAAACACATCTACACCATAAATAATGTTATTGGTATCGAGCTTCATATAGGTTCCGAATAAACGATCCCAAACAGAAAAAATATTTCCGTAGTTAGAGTCGGTATAAGGCAACCTGTAATGATGATGCACTTTATGCATATCAGGAGATACTATAAAATAGCTTAACATACTATCAAGCCGTTTTGGCAATTTTATGTTAGCATGATTAAACTGCGTGGCGACTACTGAAAGTGATTGATATAGCAATACCATACCAATAGGTGTTCCAATAATAAAAATTCCCGCTAAAGTAAAAGCATAACGTATTAAACTTTCTAATGGATGATGCCTATTGGCGGTTGTAGTATCTACATTATGATCTGAATGATGCACCAAATGAATCATCCATAGCGGTTTTACCTTGTGCTCAATGAGGTGTGGCAAATAAGCACCAATAAAATCAATAAGTAATATCCCCAAAAAACCATATAAAACTATGGGCATATCGGGCAACCAGTTTAATATTCCAAAATTATGAGTCATAACCCAATTGGATGCCATCACAAACAAAAAGGCCAGCGGTATATTGATTAGTATTGTAGTTACGGTAAAGAAAATATTA
This sequence comes from Allotamlana fucoidanivorans, assembly GCF_045788535.1. GTDB lineage: Bacteria > Bacteroidota > Bacteroidia > Flavobacteriales > Flavobacteriaceae > Allotamlana > Allotamlana fucoidanivorans. The sequence goes on from NZ_CP074074.1 coordinate 63,283, forward strand.
GGTATGGCATGTTTCCATTTTTTATACTTTATCGTTTTTAATGGTATAATACCTTCAACCACCCAAAACAAAGTTAAACCACCCACTATAATTGCCGCCCGAACAGGTGGTGGAATGGTTTCAAAGTAATTTAAAATAGTTTCCAAAATGAATCAAGTTTTTTTAAATGTACTTATTTTATCCGATCTTTCATTTTTTCTACCACATTAAAAGCGGCTGGACAAATAGCCACATTTTTTAAAGTTAAGTTAGAAATCTGTTGAAACTTCTTTCTATCGGTATGTGGAAATTCTCGGCAAGCTTTAGGTCTAACCTCATAAATAGAACAATAATTATCTGCACCTAAAAAAACACAAGGTACCTGCTGTAATACATAATCATTGTCCTCATCTATTCTCAAATATTGATCAATAAACTGCTGGGGTTTCAACTTAAAATGTTTTGCCAATCTAGACACATCCTTATCTATAAACAACGGCCCTGTTGTTTTGCAGCAGTTAGCACATGTTAAACAGTCTGTATCACTAAAGACCTCATCATGCAAATCCTGCATAATGTAATCTAAATTTTTAGGTGGCTTCTTTTTTAGTTTTGCAAAGAATTTTTTGTTCTCGTTATGCTTATCTTTGGCCTGTTTTGGAAGATTTTTAATTATGTCTTGCATGCTACAAAAATAGTTCTTTTTAAAATTATTATTAATTCTGAAAAGATTAATTCTGAAGCACATAAAATCAACACCTTATGAAAGACCTCTTTGGAAAAGCGTTATTAGATTATCAGAATAAAAACTATACAGCAGATCTCATTACAGAAACTAGTATTTCTGATGAAGACACACTACCACTTCCTTACCTATTTAGAACATTTGATGAGATGCCTAAATTAGAACAAAAGGCCTTAATGTTATGTAAAGGCAAAGTATTAGATGTGGGTTGTGGTGCCGGAAGTCATGCCTTATTCTTACAATCAAAAGGTATAGATGTTAAAGCTATTGATATATCTGAAGGTGCGGTTTCGGTGACCAAAACCAGAGGTGTAAAACACGTTGAATTAAAAGCTCTTTTAGATGAAACTGACAGCTTTGACACCATTTTGCTTTTAATGAATGGCACAGGAATTTTTCAAGAAATGGGTGCTGTATCGAAATACCTCAACCACTTAAAACAGATTTTAAAACCTAACGGACACATTTTAATTGATTCCTCAGACATAAAATACATGTATGAAGATGAAGATGGTGGTTTTTGGTTGGATATGAATGCAGGATATTATGGTGAACTGGATTATTTCATTTCCTATAAAGATGAAAAAGACATTCCTATGAAGTGGTTATACCTTGATTTTGACACCTTAAAACTAGCCTGTAACAGTGTTGGCCTGTCTTGTGAACTAGTCTTAGAAGGAGAGCATTATGATTATTTAGCCAAACTGAGTTAAGGACTTCTTATGTTCGAAATTTTTAAAAATCGAATTTATACATAGCACCAGCCATTAGCTGAAACCCTTGTACTGGGAAATTCAACCATTTCTCATAATTTTTACCCGCTATGTTATTCATTTTTCCAAATACAGAAAACTGCTGATTGATGTGATAACCAACATGGGCATTCATATCAAAATAACTATCTAAGGTTACGGTTCTATTCAAATCTTCAGGTGCTAGGGCAGCTTCTAAAACCACCTCATCTTTTCTTTCCCCCACATAAAACATATTAGCTCCAGCAAACCAATGTTCGTCAATTTGGTAATCAACAAAAAGGGATCCTTTAATATCTGGCAAGTTCCAAGGTTCAGCTTCATCATTTAAGCTGTAAGCAAAATATTCGGCCTTTAAACCAAGCTTAAAATTTCTATTAACATCCACATTAATTTCGCCAGCAAAACCAAACGTTTCTAAATGGTCGTAAACTATTCCGAAAGAATTCCCATATTCATAATCGGCATCGGCTGATATATTCTTAACCATGTTCGATTTAAAAAGTGCTTTATTTCTGTCTGCTTTATAATGCCCACTAATATTATAACTCATGTTACTTGATATTTTACCCTTCAAACCAACATAGGCGTTATATATTTGATCATTGGGTTCAATTTGTAAGGTAGGTGACACAAAAGGATTTTCATTGGCAAACCCATGATAGGTATTTTGAATCAGATCGCCTTGAATACCTCCATAAGCAATCAAAACCTCGTTTACCAACCTGTATGATGCTTTTATGTTTGGAAAGAGATAAAACTTATTACCGCCATTTTCAAAGTCATTTAAGTAAAATAAGGAGATCCCTAAATTAAGTGTTAAATCGTCCTCCTTTAACTGAAAACTTGGCGCCAAACCTACTTGAAAGTTCCCATAATTTATGGCTTCTGAACTAGTATATGCTTGATCAAAATTACCACCTAGATAATCAAATTTTACATTGGTTGAAATCTCGAAATCAGCAACAGGAACATCTACTTTGCCTTCAAGTTTGAATCTGTTTTCAGCCGAACCATTATTATCGGTGAATCTTCTAAATAATACGTTTCCTGAGTTTATGTAAGTATCTTCAAAAGTAACATCGCCACCAACATGTATATCAAAAAAGGCATGTCCTACATCTAAATTTTGAATCAGGGGTTCATCAATAAAAAAGGCTTCGTTTAAACCGTACCAATTGTAAAACTGATGCTGAACCCCTCCGTGAACATTCCAAGCCAGATCTCTTAGGCGTGAGGTATAGTTTAATTTAAGTTTTGAGTTTGAAAACCCATTATCAACCACCACATTATCAATATCACCTGATGATGAATGATGACTTACATAACCACCTACACTTTCATTTCTGCTAATAGCATGATTTAAATACACTTCACCTAAAATTGTTTTATATGAGCCCACACCCAATGATGCGTAATTATCATATACTTTTTCTGGAGCTTTCTTTTCAACGCTGGCGGCTTTACCTTTTGCCGGTGTAAAGGTTGATGCCACTGGAAAAGAAAAGATATTATAGTTGATTTCTTTTTTTCTATCTGTCGTTTCATCATCTAAAACGGGAACTTCTTTTACTTTAAAAGCATCAGAAATAGAAGGCGTATAAGGTTTCACAACATCTATAACACCTGTTGTTAATGTGTCACTTTTCTTTTTTTGAGAAAACCCCAAAGTAACAGTTAATAAAATTATTATTGTAATGACCGTTTTTGTGTATTTACACATATGCTTTGATTTATCTTTTTGTTGATTGACGATTAATCTTCAGTTTCTATGGATGCGTTGGTTTTAGCCTCTTCCTGTTTTATTTTAGCCAACACTTCGTTAGCTTCAGAAACAACATCTTCAAATTCGGAAAAATTTTGAACCACGCTTTCTAGTATATATGTAGCCTGAAAAGCATCTTTTAGTGCATAAAAATTCTGAGCCATCAATACCAGGCCTTTGGCGCTGTAGTATTTATGCCCTGAATAGTTTTTTGCCAATTTTTGCACTTCTTCATTGGACTTTTCAAATTGCCCCGCTTTATGTTTAAAATAGGCGTTATAGTATAAAGCCTCTGCAGCTGTTTCTCCTGTAGCTACTTTTTCAACTTCCTTGTAAGCCTCTTTAGCCTTAGCCTCGTTACCCGTTTTCATCGCAGAACGCGCAATAATAATATGTGCATCGCTTTTTACCTTATCATCTGTAGCATTTTGTTGTAATACCTTGTCGGCATAAGTAACAGCTTCTCCATAATTCTCTTGTTGATAATTAGCTTTCATCAAGTTAGATTGTGCAAATATCACATTATGCTGAAAACTTGCTTCTTCCTCAATTCTTTGTAGAAGCGGCATGGCCTGTTTCCAGTTTTTATTCTCTAAATAAAACTGAGACAACTTTGTTAAAGCTTCCTCGGTAAACTGACTTCTAGGTGCCTGTACCACATAATCATAATGAGTGGCTGCATTGTCTGGCAAACCCTTTTTATAATAGAGTTGAGCGAGATAGAAATGCGCATTTAAAGCATGTAAGCCCTTTGGAAAACCATGGATATAATCATTAAACTCGCGGATAGCTTTATCTACATCACCTTCTAGGTATTGCTTCTCTGCTGCTTCATACGTAGTATTATCCAAATCTAAATCAGTAACTTCAACATAGTCTAAGGTTTTTACCCATTGGGCGTATTGCTCTACTTCTCCTAGGTCAATATATATAAGTCTTGCGGTTGAAACGGCTTGAACAGCTTCAGGCGTACCCGGGTAGTCACCTGCTACCTTTTTAAATTTTAACAGCGCTTGTTGATTATCATTGGCATTGTAATACACTAATCCTTGTCGCAACAAGGCTTTAGGAACAAATGAACTCATTCTATATTCATTACTCAACTGATTATAAGCTTTCATGGCTCTGTTTGTATTGTTAAGTTTTACATAGGTGTTTCCTAACTCATACAAAGCATCATCTCTTAATTTGGACTTCGGGTAGTCTGCAATAAAACGCTCTAATTCGTTAACCTTTTTAGAGGAATCTCCGGCATACCCCACACTAATTGCTTTTTGAAAGGTAGGATAATCTGACTCAATTTCATTTAACCGAATAGCTTCAGCATAAGCATGTATAGCTTTACTGTATTGACTTGTAACAAAGTGCGCATCACCCAAGCGTAAATAAGCATCGTTTAATCTTATGTTATCTTGATGTTTTTTGTTTACAAATTGACTAAAATAAGTTGTTGCTTGTTCATATTTTTTTAACTTAAAATAGGTGTATGCTATATGATATTCAAGATTTTCCTTCTCGGGGGTTGATTTAGCTTCGGCGGCATTTTCAAATTGTTTAAAACCAACTAAAGCATCTTCATAACTACTTAAATTGTAATCAGATTCCCCTTTCCAAAAGGTTGCTCTCGCCGTATATGCTGCATCACGAGGTTCTTTTAATGAAGCATCAAAAAGCCCTTCAGCTTCTATAAAATTCCCTTCATTAAAAAGCTCTAATCCTCTGTAAAAAGCCACTTTCTGATACGCTACCTTACTCTCAAAACTGCGTTTATTTTGTAATAAAACTAGTGCTTCCTTATAATTTTTTGATGTGATGTATGAATCAATTAGAAGGGATTCGATTTCTTCGCTATGACCTGATTTTGGATATTTTTCTAAATAATCACCTAGCACTTGAGGAGCCGATTGATACGGATTTCCTATTTCGTAACTAATTTTTGCATAATTCAACCAAGCATCTTCCTGAATTTTTAAATCGAAATCCATTTCAGAAGCGTTTTTAAACGCATTTAACGCTTCCTGTTTTTTATTTAAATGAATATAACTTTCGCCTAAGTGATAATAGGCATTTTGAGCTATAGCATTTTTACCATTCACAATCTTATTAAATTCTGAAATAGCGTTTTCATAATCCTTTTGCTTATAATAGGCATATCCCAACTGATAAAAGTCTGTATTAGTCCATTTTCCCTTTTTCCCTTTATATTGTTTGAGATAGGCAATAGCCTCATCATATTGTTTTAAATTGAAATAACTTTCTCCTATAATTTTAGAGAGTTCTGAAACTTCATTTCTATCACTTGATGCTAATTTTGCTTTAGCCAACTCAATGGCCTTTTTAAAATTACCCAACTTAAAATTTAAATCCGCTTGATAATAAGAGAGTTTCTCTTTATAACGTTCTTGATGACTCACTTGGTCAAAATACTTATTGGCCTCATCATAATCATCGCCTTCATAGGCCATGAAACCAATATAATACTTAGCCTGAGCACCATATTCTTTTGAGCTCTCAACACGTCTTAGGTACTTATTAGCATCTTTATATTGTTTGGTTAAAAACGCCGTATACCCATTATTAAAGTAAAATTTTTGACGTTCTGATCTGGCCAACGCGTTTTCATTAACTTTTTTGTACCATTTTCTGGCATGTGCATATTTTGAATTGTCAAAATAATAATTAGCCACATCCACATACGCCGTATTGCGCTTTGTACTTGTTGGGTAATCTTTTACAAAATCTTCTATGAGCTGGTCTGCATTCTGTTGATTTAGTCTTACCGCACTATTGGCTATATAGTAGGCACAATCAGACTGGATGGTCTCATCAGTTGTATGTTTCTTAACCTCCCTAAATAGAGACTGAGCAGCTCTATATTGCTGATTATTAAACAGGGTAATTCCTTTTTGATACGTTGCCAAATTATCAGTATAAATGGCGCTTTGCTGTGCTATAACTGGAAAACTAAAACCTATAGCTATAATAAATGCGACAATACTTTTGTAAGTCATTAATGATTTAGTTTTTAATTTAAAATCAAAGATAAATGAATCTGAATCTTATAACGAAATAATCATGCCATAATTATAAATGTGCTACTTAAATATGAAAATTACACTTAAAATAAACCAAATATTTGAGCGTTTAATTTTAAGTTTCAAGTATTAAATAATACATTTACCACTCATATTTACCTCTACAGATTTCATGGAACGTCCTATTTTACGATTGAAAAATGCATCCATTTACCAAGGCGATAGTCTTGTCCTATCAAACGTTAATGTTGAAATTAACAAAGGTGATTTTGTATACCTTATAGGAAAAACAGGAACAGGAAAAAGCAGTTTTATGAAAACACTTTACGGTGATTTACCCTTACAGGAAGGGGAAGGTGATATTGTTGACTTTAATTTAAAAACATTAAAAGAATCGGAAATACCCTATCTAAGACGTAAATTAGGTGTTGTTTTTCAAGATTTTAAATTATTGACCGACCGTACGGTAAATGACAATTTATTTTTTGTTTTAAAAGCCACAGGTTGGACCGATAAAGAAAAAATGAATGCTAGAATAGAAGAGGTTCTAGATAAAGTAGACATGAAAACCAAAGGGTTTAAATTTCCTCATGAACTTTCCGGAGGAGAACAGCAGCGTATTGCCATAGCACGGGCACTATTAAACAACCCCGAATTAATACTTGCCGATGAACCTACAGGCAACCTAGACCCACAAACCAGTGTTGAAGTTATGGAAGTGCTTCAGGAAATCAATAAAAATGGCAATACCATTTTAATGGCAACACATGATTATGCCTTATTACTAAAATATCCTAGCAAAACCTTAAAATGTGATGAAAACAAGGTTTATGAAGTGGTTCAAAGGAAGAATTAAATTATAAACTCTCAAAGGTGCTATCTATACTAATTCCAACATACAACTACAACATCTCTCCATTAGTTAAAGAAATACATTCGCAATGCACCAAGCTTAATATTGAATTTGAAATTATCTGTTTTAATGACAACTCAACAAAATTTAACCTTGAGAACCAAGAAACATGTCTTAGTCTTACCAATACACAACTTATAACTTCCAAAGAAAATTTAGGAAGAATACAGGCCAGACAAACCCTTGCTAATAAATCCAATTATAGGTGGCTGCTATTTTTAGATGCTGATGTAATCCCTAAGTCGCATCAATTTATTCAAAATTACTTTGATAAAATTAATACCGGTTATGAAGCTCTCTTTGGTGGCTTTGCTTATGAAAAAGAAACACCCGAAAACAACTCCATTTTAAGATGGAAATACGGTAAAAAATACGAACAAGTAGATGCAAAAAAAAGAAATCTAAAACCGCATCAATTAATAATTTCGGCTAATTTTTTAATATTGAAAGAAATATTTTTAAAAATAAACTCTCAAATTGGCAGAAAAAGTTACGGTCTTGATAATTACTTTGCGTCTCTTTTAAAGCAGCATAAAACTAAAGTATTACATTTAAACAATGAAGTGTATCATCGCGGATTAGAAAGCAGTCAGACATATTTAAACAAATCTGAAGAATGTATTGACACCTTACTCTGGGCCTACAAACAAAATAAAATGCCTGCCCATGACAACAAGTTACTAACTATGTTTTTAGTTTTTAAAAAGTTTAAACTTCACCATGGCATGTCCTATTTTTATAAAGCATTTAAAAGACGTATGACCCACAATTTGGTAAGCTCGAACCCTAATATTCAACTCTTACAAGTATACAAGCTTTCCTATATATGCTATAAAGATTTAGTTTCTTAAAGTTATGTCCACAAATCCTTTTTTTTCTGTAGTTATTCCCCTTTACAATAAGGAGGATTATATTAAAGACACCTTAAATAGTGTTATCAATCAAACCTTTAAAGATTTTGAAATTATTATTATTAATGATGGTTCTACTGATAACAGCCTTAAAATTGCCAAGGCAACATTACTCGACTGCATAAACCACACAATTATAGAACAAAAGAATCAAGGCTTATCATCTTCCCGAAATAACGGCATTCTAAAAAGCATGGGGAACGTTATTGCCTTGTTAGATGCTGACGATTTATGGCACAATACTTTTTTAGAAACTATCTACAAGCTATATAATAACTTTCCGGAAGCGACTATTTATGGCACAGATTATCAAGAAAAATATTCCAATAAAAACATTATAGATTCAAAAAAAAATCTAAATAACAAACTAAAGAATCGAGACTTTTTAGTTAATGATTTTTTTAAAGCAAACTTACACCAATCTATCGTATGTCAAAGCAGTATTGCTTTTAAAAAAAGTATTTTAGAACAACCTGTTTTTAATCCTTCTATTAGCTATGCGGAAGATGTTGACTTTTATTTAAAATACTTTACTAAGTATAAACTTGCTTACGCCTACCAAACTAAAGCAACCATTTTAACCAATGTACCAAATCAAATCACTCAACTTGGTATTAAAGGAAAAACACTTCCTAACTTAGATTATTATGAGAAATACTATTCAAATAATAAGTCATTAAAAGTGTACCTAGATTTTAAAAGATATATGTACGGAATACTATATAAATTAGAGAATGATAAAGATAATTTTAAACTAGTAACAAAACATTTGGATCTTAAAAACCTTACTTACAAACAGCGTTTTTTAATAACATCCCCCTTATTTATTATAAAACTTATTAGACTTATAAAAATGCTTTTTTTAAAATTGAATATTAGGTTGACTACATTTAAAAATTAACTTTCAATAACATCTAGCCATTTTTTCAAAACCTTTTCTTCAGAAAATTTTTGAACAGATGTTACAGCATTCTCTTTGCATCCCTTATAAAAGAAGGATTCTGTAATCATCTTTTCCATAGCTAGCTTGAGCGCTTCAAAATCCTGGTCTTTTACCAAAACACCATTAATACCATCTTTAATCATCTCAGAAGGACCTGACTTACAGTTAAAAGATACTACAGGAGTCCCAAGAGCTAAACTTTCTAGTATCACATTTGGAAAACCTTCAAACTTACTGCATAATACCAAAAATTTGGCAGACTTTATGTATTGATGAACATCATTTTTAAAACGTAAAAGTTTAACATGCTCTTCTAAACCTTGCCCTCTTATAAGTAATTCAAGATGCTCTCTATCTCTTCCTTCTCCTAAAATAAAAAGAGGTACACGTTTTTCAAGTAATAAGGAATCTTTATAAGTTAATATTAATTGGTCAAACTGTTTGATAGCATTTATTAACCTTCCTACTACTAAAACAAAATCGGTATTTAAAACTTCCTTATTTGTAATTTGAACGTTTAATAATTCTCTTTTGTAAAAGTTTGGAATACTAATCATATTGTTAAAAGCATGAAACCTTTTCATTTCTTCACATATAGCATTGGAAACCCCTACAATTGCCTTAGCTTTACTGTACTGCTTGAAAAAAAATTGTTTTCTAGGAATGTGATAAAATACTTGATAACTTCTTACAGCCATTACCATTTGTTTCATATTAAAAACAAACTTATGGAAAAACCATTCCATTATCCTTCTATTTCGAGTTCTAAAATCTATATAAACATCCGCATCAATTTTTTTATAAGCGCTTTTGAAGGCTAAAAATTTATTAAATTGCTTTAAAGGTTTTATATTACTTTCACTTAAACCCAAATTGTATAACTTTCCACTAAACTCATACGTGATTTCATTTCTTAAACTTATAATACTAACCAGATATCCATACTCATTAAATTTAACAGATAATTGAGCAGCAGCACGCTCTGCCCCTCCTCTGTCTAGACAATCTACAATTAAACAGACTTTCTTTTTAAAGTTTTGTTTCATGCTATAAATCTACTAAATTACCCCCAACAAAATAGTATATGAAAATTCTTTTACTTGGCGAATACAGTAACTTTCATAATAGTTTAAAACAAGGGCTTGAACAATTAGGCCATCATGTAGTTTTAGCTGGCAGAAAAGATGGTTTTAAATCTTTACCTGTAGATATTTCTTTTGAACCTACTATTGTTCCTAAGGCTCCATTTAGGTACTTAAGAGGGTTAATCTATAAATTAACAAATTTTGACCTGGCTGCTTTTGAAATTGTTTTAATTTTTTTTAAAAAAAAACATCTTTTAAAAGGATTTGACTATGTCCAACTTATTAATGAATATCCTATTAAATCTACACCTTTTTTTGACAGGCTTTTGTTAAAAAGTATTTTTAAAAATAATTCAAATGTTTATGTTTCTGCATGCGGAAATGATGTCATCTACTTGAACTATATATTAAATGCTCCATTATCTCACCATACGCTTACCCCCTTTGTAAAAGACCCCAAATTAAAAGAGCATTTTAAATACAGTTTAAGTTATTTGGGTAAATCTCACAAAAAGCTACATGATTATGTTGTTAAAAAAGCAAAAGCTTATATACCTGCAGACATGGATTATGAAATGGCTTATAAAGATTTGTCTATAGGAAAACCACTTATTCCATTCCCTGTAAACATAGATACTATCAAATACACTCCCTTAAAAGTTAATGGTGAAATTCACATTTTTCATGGTATTAATAGAGTTAATTTTTATAAAAAGGGGAATGATTATTTTTGCAAAGCTTTAGAAGCTATAAAAGTAAAGTATAAAGATCGTGTCTTAATTACTGAGGTTACAAGCATTCCTTATCGAGACTATATAAAACTTTACAATGAATGTCACATTCTTCTAGACCAAGTATATGCTTATGACCAAGGATACAATGCGCTTGAAGCTATGGCACAAGGTAAAGTAGTGTTTACTGGTGTTAGCAATGAGTTTGTAAATCATTATAAAATTACAAACACCATTGGTATTCATACTATTCCTGATACAGAAAAAATAATAAATGATTTAAGTTACTTGATTGAACACCCTAAAGAAATTGAGATAATAAGTAAAAATGCCCGAGCTTATATTGAACAATACCATGATTATAAAAAAGTAGCTAAACAATATTTAGACTGTTGGCAATCTTAACGTTTAGATTTTAAAAACTCCTGATAGTCTCTTATATAGTCTGCTTCATCAAAAATACCTGAAGAAATTACTAAACAAACAGCTCCAGAAGAAAAATTTTCAAGTTCCCTCCAAACCCCTGTTGAAATAAGCAATCCTTTATCGGGCTTATTTAATGTAATTTTTTTCCTGTGATTCCCATCGTCAACCAAAACGTCGAAGCTACCACTAACAGGTATTAGAAATTCTTCTTGTTCAATATGGGCATGCCCACCACGATAAGCAGAACTAGGAACATCAAACAAATAATATACTCGCTTTATATCAAAAGGAATCGTATCTAATTCAACAATACCTAGATTTCCTCGAGTATCTTCTATTTTTGGAATATCAATTATGCTATAAAATGGTTTTTTCATATACTATAACTTTACAGTAAGATGTTGTTCCAACCTCTCACATTCATCTTCCCAATCTCTAGAAATATTTTCTTTAATCAATTTGGCTGGGTAGCCACCCACCATGGTATTACTGCCCAAGGTCGTGTAATCCTTATTACACAAACTATTAGAAGCTACGGTAAAATAATTTGGAGTTATTGTATTTTGCATAATCGATACCCGATTACCCATGTAATTATAACTACCTAACTTTATTTCTCCAGTTTTAGGGTAGACTTCTTGCGTTAAGGTGTTTTTCATAGAGTGAAAATTGGTATCAATGATTTGTGATTCTGAACCAATTTGAACCCACTCCATAATAATTATCTTGTTAGTGCAAATAATTTTCGATGAACTTGCAATTGTTGACATATGCCCTATTTCTAATAAAGCATTCTTGGCGGTATAAAAAAACATGTCTTTACCTAAACAAACATTTCCATTAAATCTAACTTTTCCCTCTAGAAATATCTCAGCAATACCCATTGATCTTGTGGTCATTTCATAAGGTTGACCAAAACCAATCATAGCTGGTTTTATTTCCGCATCGATCTCAACACTTCCCAATAAACTGGTAAACTTAACATTGCCGTAAAAGAAAACAGGCAGTTTTTTGGCCGTTTTAAAAGGCAACATTTTGAAGTTAAAATAGATGGTTTTTACCCAATTAACTCCCATGTATAGTTTCCATCTTCTTTTAAGTCCTAAGCCAAGCATTTAATTGTTTTTCTTTTTTAAAAACTTAAGCAACACTCCCTTTATATTCATTCGTTTATTGAACATTAGCAAGGTAAATAAAACTGAGGAAATAGTTATCAATGCACCTAATAAAATACTAATAGTACTATTAGAAATAAAGGTACATATTAAGGCCAAAATTGATAGTAATAAACACACTATAAAAGTTTTATAAACTTTTGAAAAAAGCTGAAGTCCATAAAAGTATTTTGTAACAACAGCTATTCCTAATAAATGTATTAGATAATACACCATTAAACCAGCACCCAACCAAGTTAAACCGCCATAGCTATAGAACGCTAAACATATTATTAACATTAAAAGATTAAAAAGAGAAGCTGTTTTCACATAAAGTTTTGAATCGCCTCTAGCAATGATAACATATCCCATAGAAAAAGAAAAGGCCTTAAATAACATCCCTATAATTCCATAAGTCATCATACCTATAACAACTATAAATTCTTTGGTAAATAGCACATGAATTATCAATTCTCTAAACAACAAAAATAAGGTTATGATTGGGGTTATTAACAACATAGCCACATCTGCTTGTTTACTCACAACACTATTGATTAAATCTGTATTAGAATGCACTTCAGATAATCTAGGAAAATAATCGGTTGCCATTGCACTAAAAACCATCCCTACATACGCATTAATAATTAAAAAACCTGCATTATAGAATCCTACTTCTTGTACACCTCCTTCGTTTCTAATATAGATTTGAATTACCCATGCAACCAATGCTGCTAAAAGAGAAGAATAACTCATCGTTAACCCTAGAGTTAACATACTTTTACTTTCTTTAAAAAGCTTCTTTATACCTAAAGCTTCTGTAGAATAAGTTTTATCTTTTGAGTAAAAATGTAGTACTATATAAATAACCACAAAGCTTACAATAACAGCAGGTACAATACCTTCTGTTCCTAAAAAATAATATAACGGTACAGTAAAAACAAGTGATAAAAAGCTGCCTAACACATTGGCTTTTGCAAGTTTTTTCAGTTGTCTAGTTCCTTGTAAAATTGTCATTTTACCATTGGCTAGCTGATTAAACAAAATAGCCACAGACAACCAAACAAAGGCAAATTTATATGTTGCCGTACCGAAAGTCCAAATACTTAAGCTTTTGGAAAACAATATGGTAATTACCCCTCCTAAAATACCTGAAATCCATATCACCCTATTCAGTACACCAATAAATTCATTAACCTTTAATGAATCATGATTACGTTGTGAAATTTCTTTTACAGCACTGGTATCTAAACCTAGTTTTGTAAAATTTACAAGCATGTTTATAGTAGAATTAAAAAGTGCTAGAATTCCAAAGCCGCTAGCGCCTATTAAAATAGTTACCAGCTTTGTTTTTATAATAGAAATAAGGATATTAAAGATTTTAACCCCACCAAATAGAGAGGTTGCTTTTAAAATTTGCCCATATGAATTTTTATTATCATCCAAGCTTATGAGTATTTTTTAAGGGTAAAAACAATTTTTTTAATTTCATCTTCAGATAAAATTGGGTTTAATGGTATGCTTAAAACCTCTTTGTGAATTTGTTCTGTAATAGGCAAGCTTAAATTACTAAACTCACTATAAGCTTTTTGTTTATGAATAGGAATTGGATAATGTATAGCAGTTTCAATACCTTCTTTTAAAAGAGTTTCTTTAAGTTTATTTCTATCCTTACTTCTTATAACAAATAAATGAAAAACGTGACTTTCTAATTTCTTTATAGATGGTAAAGTAATTGACGAAGCGTCTATCTGATTTAAATAATAATTAGCTATTTGTTGTCGTTTTAAATTATCTAAATCTAACTGCTTTAGTTTTATTCTTAAAAAAGCAGTCTGTAACGCGTCTATACGATTATTAAATCCTTTATAAATATTTTCATAACTATTAATTCTTCCGTAATTTCTTAACTTAAAAATCACTTCGGCTAAAGCAGCATTATTGGTAGTTATGGCTCCTGCCTCTCCTAAAGCTCCAAGATTCTTACTTGGATAAAAACTAAAAGCCGCAACATCTGATACATTACCAGCCTTTCTTCCATCTTTATGTACCGCTCCATGTGCTTGAGCAGCGTCTTCAATAAGTATTAAATCATGTCTTTTTGCAATCTGCTCTAATACATCTACGTCATATAAATTTCCATATAAATGAACCCCTAAAATAGCCTTAGTCTTTTTTGTAATATGAGCTTCTATACACTCAACATCTATATTATATGTTTTTAATGATGGCTCAACTAAAATAGGCACCAAGCCTTTTTGGCTAACAGCTAATATAGAAGCAATGTAAGTATTTGCAGGAACTAACACTTCATCGCCTTCTGAAAGCTTTCCCAACAATTTATAAGCTTCAATAATGAGATATAGAGCATCTAAGCCAGAACTAACTCCTATACAATGCATAGTACCACAAAAGTTAGCATACTCTTTTTCAAAAGCTAATACTTCTTCTCCTAGAACGTACTGCCCAGAACTTAAAAAATCTTGAAATTTCTTTTCAAATTCTTTTTGAAAACGTTGATTAATTTGATGTAAATCTAAAAACTTAATCATGCTAAATGTAAACTAAACGTATCTTGAATATGAATATTACAGCCCAATTCTTCTTTTTGTTTTAAAAGCCCCTCATTAAACCCCATTTCACTTTTATCCGTCACAGTTCCCATAGAAAAGAATTGCCTTCCTTCTTTTTTAGATTTCTCAATTAAAAATAAAAACAAATAATCCAAAGCTCTTAACTTTTCGCCTTGCTTGGTTGTTGCTCCGTATTGTGATTTTATAACTCTTCCTGTATCAAACACAGTAATTCCAGCTAACACCTCCTCTTTTAAATAAATATTATACTGCTTTATATTATTAGGAAACAAAACTTTTAAATATTCTATTTCTGCTAAAGTATGCACAGGACTTGCCCCATAACGTTCTTTAAGTTTTGGTTGTAAAACATTATTCCAAAATATAGCAAAAGAATCATTCTCTTTTATTTTAAAATCAAATTTATCCCCTCTTCGTTTGCTCTTTAATTTTGACTTATGTATTACAAGTTCTTTATCATAATTTATTGCCAAAACCATCTCTCTCTTTAACTTATAATCATACTTACTAACCTCATATGGTACTTCAAAATTAGGTTGGGTACAATAAAATTCAGGAATCTGCTTTACAACTAATTTTTCAATTTTGGCTTCTTTAAGATAATTTATAAGGGTTTTAAAAACATGAAAGACCTTATCACCAGAAATAGTTGCCTCAAAAACCAAACCTCCATAAGTTAATCCTTGATGTGAGTATACTCCATTATCAACTATATTGGCTGGAAAAACAGCTACTAATTTTTGTACTCTGTAAACTAACAGTGAAAAATCATCAAAACGATCTTGATGATACTCCATAAAATCTCTATGAAATAAAAATGTACCGTTCTTGGAATTCTCAACAAAACGATTCCACTGATCATAATACGAGCTATTATACTTTACAACTCGATAATCCATTTTCAGTTTAATTAAATTTTAAAATATTATTGCTCAGATGCTCCTTTATCCACCCCAAACAACGAGCTTCCAAAAATGAGTAAAATTATACCATAATACATCACATAACTAACAAAATGAGCTACCACAGCTCCTTTTCCTCCCTGATATAAATTGACAAAGTAAACACTTGTAATGTATAAAGATATGATTAAAAAAGCTTCGGTAAGTATATAATGCCAAAACATCTTCTTTGCTAAAAATTGATATGCTATTACAATAGACAATACTTTTATAAAATCACCCAACAATTGCCAAAAAAACCAATCTTCTATCGGATTAAATTCTTCTGAAAACACTAGCAAAACCACATATTTCCTTAAAATATAAATCACAACCATACCTGCCAAAAGAATTGGAATAATGGTCTTGTAAAAACCATACACCTCCATTTTAAATTCTTTTTTATCAGTAATCTCTGCAAATCTTGGCAAGAGATACAAACCAATTAATGACGTAACAAGCATTAAGTAGTATTTTGAAATTCTAAACATGGCTTCCCAATACCCTGCATCGCGGTAGCCAATATGGTCAATGATATAAGATCTTATGGCTATTGCTACTAAGGGCAAGAATACCGATGCAAAAAGCGCCATTACGGTATAGGTGCTTAATTTCTTTAAAACGCCAAAATTAACACGGCTTATTTTTAAATAAGAAATCAAACTTCTTCTATTAATAATGCCCACTAGAGTAATTAAAAAGATTAAAGCCTCAGCAATAACCACAGAAACCAAAGCACCATCAATTTTATTCTGATATATTAATAGCAAGGCTACAGATACGCTCAATATTTGTCCTATAATATTTATTATAATAAGTATCTTATATTTTGAAAACCCGTTCATGATTGAAAACGAAAACATGTTAAGGGCATAAAAAGGTAGTATAATAGCCAAGATTCTTATCACATAAGCGTAATCGTTGTAATTAGGAAAAATTAAATCATTTATCCATTCTGATTTAAAATAACAAAAAAAGCAAACTACTATAGTTGACAAAAAGCCTATATAATAAGCCGTGGAAAGTGTTTTACTAAGCTCTACACTATCTTCCTTAAACTTAGACACGTATTTTACAACCCCTTTATAAAACCCAACCGTTGAAACAGTTTGTATAGCTCCTGTAAAATTTCTTAAGTTACCAATTAATGCTAGTCCTTCAGCGCCAATGAATATCGCTATTGCTTTCGATGTTAAGATTCCAGCTATTATTCTGGTTATTACTGATGCCGTTTGCAAAGAGGTTATTTTTACAAGAACCTTTGTATTTATGTAGTCTATTAATTTCTTCAATTAATACATTTTTTCATTTCTTAACAGAATGACATTAAAAAAGACATTAATGTTTTTTTAACACAGAAAAGAAGGGTTGGTTATCGTTATTTAGTAACCAAATATACAAAAAGGATTAAAGCAAACTGTAGACTTTTCGATAAGCTACTCAAGTATTAGCCTATGACGATTTTTTACCGTAGAGGTAATAAATATTTATGCAAAGAATAGCGGCGTTGGTTATAATAATAGGCTTTGACACTGGAGATAGTACAAACCCATAAAAAACGAATAGTAAACATCCTAAGGAGTTTACTATTCGTAATTTTTTCACAGATTTCATTAAGAAAGATAATAAGACTGTGCCCATTGCCGCATAGCCCACCCATTCTACCCATGATATTTCAAAAAACGTCAATCCTAAATTGATTTATTTCGTTTACGCTCTACTTCTGTTAAAAATATTTTTCTAATGCGAAGATGATTTGGTGTTACTTCAACATACTCATCTTTTTGAATATATTCTAAAGCTTCTTCTAATGAAAATTTAATTGCAGGAACAATTTTAGCTTTATCATCGGCTCCAGACGAACGTACGTTACTTAATTTCTTCGTTTTTGTAACGTTTACGGTCATATCATCACCACGAGAGTTTTCTCCAATTACCTGCCCTTCATAAATATCTTCTCCTGGATCTATAAAGAATTTACCACGCTCTTGTAATTTATCAATAGAGTAAGGTATAGCTTGACCATTTTCCATAGATACTAAACTACCATTTTGACGTTCTGGAATACCTCCTTTTAACGGCTGATATTCTTTAAATCTATGCGCCATAATAGCCTCACCAGCCGTAGCTGTAAGTAATTGGTTTCTCAATCCGATAATACCTCTTGAAGGAATAACAAATTCGCAAACCATACGATCGCCTTTGGCTTCCATACTAAGCATTTCACCTTTTCTAAGTGTAACCATTTCAATGGCTTTCCCAGACACTTCTTCTGGTAAATCAATAGTCATTTCTTCCACAGGTTCACACTTCACGCCATCAATCTCCTTTATAATAACCTGAGGCTGACCAATTTGCAACTCATACCCCTCACGCCTCATGGTTTCTATTAAAACTGATAAGTGCAATACCCCGCGACCAAATACCATAAACTTATCTGCGCTACCAGTTTCTTCAACTCTTAAGGCTAAGTTTTTTTCTAACTCTTTAGTCAGTCGGTCTTTTATATGTCTTGAGGTCACATATTTACCATCTTTACCAAAGAACGGTGAATCATTAATAGTAAAGAGCATACTCATAGTCGGCTCATCAATAGCAATGGTTTTTAACCCTTCAGGATTTTCCCAATCGGCAACCGTATCACCAATTTCAAAACCTTCTAATCCTACAATAGCACAAATATCACCTGCTTTAACTTCATCTACCTTTTTACGACCTAGGCCTTCAAAGGTATGAAGCTCTTTTATTCTAGATTTCACGATACTTCCATCACGCTTTACCAAAGAAATATTCTGATTTACCTTTAACTCACCACGTGTTAACCTTCCAATAGCAATACGCCCAGTAAATGATGAAAAATCTAAAGAAGTAATTAACATTTGTGTGGTTCCCTCTTCTATCTTTGGCTCAGGAATATGTTCAATAACCATATCTAATAAAGGCTCTATGTTTTCTGTTGGTTTTTGCCAATCTTCACTCATCCAATTATTTTTAGCAGAGCCATAAACGGTGGGGAAATCTAATTGCCACTCTTCGGCACCTAACTCAAACATTAAATCGAACACTTTTTCATGCACCTCATCAGGGGTACAATTCTCCTTATCAACTTTATTAACAACTACACATGGCTTTAAACCTAAGTCAATAGCTTTTTGTAAAACAAAGCGTGTTTGTGGCATAGGCCCTTCAAACGCATCAACTAACAACAATACACCATCGGCCATATTTAATACACGCTCTACTTCTCCTCCAAAATCGGCGTGACCAGGTGTGTCAATGATATTAATTTTTGTATCTTTATAGGTAACCGAAACATTTTTTGAGGTAATTGTAATACCTCTTTCTCGTTCCAAATCATTATTGTCAAGAATTAAATCGCCAGTGTTTTCGTTTTCACGAAATAACTGACAATGGTACATAATCTTATCAACCAAGGTCGTTTTTCCGTGGTCTACGTGTGCAATAATTGCAATGTTTTTAATATTAGCCATAATGTTGCCTTTATTTAAGCGTGCAAATGTACGTGATATTTTGTCATACAAGGTAACATTTTGTTAATTAAATGTTATAATATGATGCTACATCAACCTTTTTAACCTTTCTAACGTTTAATACTATACATAACGATTTTTTTAATACTATTAATTATGAAATCTCTAAGTAATTACACAAAGTTTACGCCTTATTTATATTTTATTGCCATAACCATTTACTTTTTTACCGTTATAAACAGAGCAGAAGGACTAACAGCTTATCCTATTCTTCTTTTAGGTATACCTTTTTTATGGCAAATAATAAAACCCAATAAATACCTAAACTTTTTATTGGGAATCACTTTTGTTTGTGTTTCGTCTTATTTAATCATTGTTTATTTTACGTATTTATTTAAAATTTTCAACTTTTCAAATCATTCTGTTCAACTTATAGGATCTGGAAGTTTATTATTCTTTTCAAGTTTGATTATGGCTCTGTGGATAATAAGAAATAGTTTAAAAGAATCACTATAATATATGTAACTTTGTAGCCTAAAATTACAAAGCAAATGAGCATTCAGGACGTTCCTAAAATTAAGCATACCCATTCTAACAACTTCTTTTTATTATGTGGCCCATGTGCTATTGAAGGCGAAGATATGGCGCTACGAATAGCTGAAAAAGTTGTTTCTATCACCGATAAATTAGAAATTCCTTATGTTTTTAAAGGTAGTTTTAAAAAAGCAAACAGAAGTAGAATTGATAGCTTTACCGGAATTGGTAATGAGAAAGCGCTTAAAATCTTAAAAAAAGTATCTGACACATTTGATGTGCCAACTGTAACAGATATTCATGAAGTTGCTGATGCCCAATTAGCGGCTCAATATGTGGATGTGTTACAAATTCCTGCATTTTTAGTACGTCAAACTGATTTAGTGGTAGCAGCTGCCAAAACAGACAAGGTGGTTAACCTTAAAAAAGGGCAATTTATGAGTCCGGAAGCCATGAAACATGCCGTTCAAAAAGTAAAAGATGCAGGAAGCGACAAAGCTTGGATTACAGACCGTGGTTCCATGTTTGGGTATCAGGACATGATTGTTGATTTTCGTGGTATTCCTACCATGCGTCAATATGCCCCAACCGTTTTAGACGTTACACATTCTCTGCAACAACCCAATCAAAGTGTTGGTGTGACAGGTGGTCGTCCAGATATGATTGAAACTATTGCTCGTGCCGGAGTAGTAAATAATGTGGATGGCTTATTTATTGAAACCCATTTTGACCCTGCTAATGCTAAAAGTGATGGTGCCAATATGCTTCATTTAGACAACTTAGAAAAACTTTTAAGTAATTTAGTTGCTATAAGAAAGACGGTAAACAATTTATAGTAGCAGTTATTATTTATTTTTTGAATTCATAAAAACCATGCCTTTTTACCTTTTCTAGTATTTTCGGCGGCAGCATGCAATAATTGTTCAAAATTTTCTTGATCTAAATCTTCAATAGCTTTTAATTGAATAGAACGCACCTGCTTTCTGTTATTATCATTCTTTAAAACAGGAAAATCATTCTCTAAAAGCACGCCATGAACAAAAACTACATCTACATAATCTTTCCCTTTTAAAATATTTAGATATACCATAGGTTTCTTACCTATATTGTAGAATGGTATTTTATAACTGTAACGTTCAACCACATGGGGAAGCGTATTCAGAATAACATTCCGAACATACAACATGATGGATTGATACGGTTCTTTCTGGCTTAAAAAATATTGGTCTACTGGTTTCAAAAAAACTTCTTTGACTTACAAAATAAGCATTTAATTGATCCCTTCAGCACTTTTTTTTGGTAAAACCTCTTCTGGAAATGGAAATAAAATGGTTGAATTCTTTTCGGCGGCAATATTAGATAAAGTTTGATACAACCTTAACTTTATTGCTGATGGTGACTGATCTATTAATTTCCCTGCCTCAAGTAATTTACCAGCGGCTTGTTCTTCAGCTAAAGCCAAAATAATACGTGCACGTCTAGAACGTTCGGCTTCAGCTTGATTGGCCATCATACGTTTCATGTTTTCGGGTAACTGAATATCTTTTATTTTTACATCTATGATTTCAATTCCCCACTCCTTGGTTTCTACTTCAACTATTTTCTTAATATTATTCCCCATCTCTTCGCGCTTAGATAAAATAGTATCCAATTCCACTTTACCGCAAACATCGCGCAGAGCTGCCTGAGATAATTGCGTGATAGCAAACGTGAATTCTTCAACTTCTAAAACTGCCATTTCTGGATTAATCACTTTAAAGAAGACCACGCCATCAATACTACACGGCACATTATCTTCCGTCATAACTTCTTGAGAAACTACATTTATAGTAATTACCCTAATATCAACTATTTGTATAGTGTCCACTAATGGAATAATCCATCTAAATCCAGGCTTTAACGTGCCGATATGCTTACCAAACCTAAATTTTAAAGCGCGCTTGTATTCAAAAATAATGCGTATTCCGGATAACAGAAATACAACAATGAAAATCGTAAAAATTAGCAGAAGATTCATGACATATGTTTTTTTTAAAATCAACGAATTACCTTATAAGATAAGACTTTTTAAGCAATTATAAAATGATATGTATCAGAAAATCAAGGAATCTGGTTTTAAACCTGTGCCTCCCCTTTTACATAATCCTGCAAATAGCTAAACCGTGGGGTTAGTCTTCCGTTTTCGGTAATTTTAGCGCGCTTTAAAATGCCTTCTTTGTCATCATTAAAAAACGCAGGAATGACATGTTTTAAAAACATATCTCCAAAACCTTCACTAGCATCTTGTGGTAGTTCGCATGGTAAATTATCAACCGCCATGACCGCAATGGCTTCATCATTTTTAAAATTGGTTTCAGATGCGGTTTCTGGGTTGTAACCATAAATAGGATCTGCAATAGTTGATGCCCTGAGCGTAGTAGCAACTGGCCCGTTAACATCACAACTAATATCAGCCACTACTTTAATATTGAAATTGGCAGACGTAACATCTTCTCTTGTATACAAATACGGGGCTCCATCACCATAAAAATGCCCTGCTATATACAAATCGGTTACCTTGGCAAAGCGCATAAAATCTGATTCATAGTCCTTTGGATTATTGAAAAAATCATGAACATCATGTACCCTTTTTCCATCCTTTCTTTTATTGTAATCTAGTACATCTATTTTACAATACACAGGCTCCTCAAAATTCAAACTCAAATAATCTTCAACCAACACTTGCTTAATACGCATGGCATCTAACATTTCCTGTGCTCCATTAGATACTTTTCCGCTTCCCGTCAGTAATATTTTAATATGGGGCAATTCAAAATTCTTTAATTCATTAATCAAAGCCTCTTGATTGGGTAATGCACTTGCCTTGGGTAATTGCCAAGAATTATATTTTAATCCCCAAGCTCTAAATCCATTATACGCACCTACAATACCTGCATACTTTCCAAATCCAATGAGTCTGTTTCCGTTTTCATCTGTTATAGTTTCATGGTCATAAAGCTCTATATTCTTATCTAAAATAGCTTGCAACAGCTTTCTATTATACGGCTGTTTCTTTATAGTATGCGAAAAGAAAAAATACTTTTTATTAGGAATTAATGCCTCTATGGGGACTTCTTTAACACCAATCATAACATCACATCCTGAAATATTATGGGTTACATCAAAGCCTTCTTTTAAATAAGCTTCATCTTCAAACACACGAACTTCTGAAGTTTCTACAATAAAATCAGCCATTGGATATTGTCCTTTTGCCTCGGCTAATTTGGTTGGCGAAAACACCACACGACGATCGGGCGGATTTTTACGTTCTTTTATAATGGCAAATTTCATAGGGTTTTGGAATAATTTTTGCTCTAATTTACTCGGATTTGATATGATTTACAAAGTTTTTGGTAAATTTGCTGCCCGCGTTAAGGATTGAACGATATGTTTGAGCTCCTCGCAGAGAGCGAGTAGTGAAAGCCTGACCCGATTGGGGAACGCACAAATAAAATTACTATTATATTAAAAATGGGGTCGACTGGTTTTGACAGCGAGATTAATGAAATGGTAAGCACGTGGTGTAATGATTTTGAAACACCTTAAAGGCTAAATCAAACTTTAAACGGCGAGAATAACTACGCTTTAGCTGCTTAATAACTGAATTATAGTAAGTTCAAGCCCCGGCACACTAGGTGTGCAAGCTAAATGTCTCCTGAAAGCCTTGGTTAATGGCGTTCTTTTTAGAGGCATCGTAAAAATTGACTAAGATGGTGTAGCGCTTTGATGCACTTTCAAGATTTAGAAGCTAAGTTATAAGTAGGCTGTCTTTAGCTAGCTTATAATCGAAAAACCAAGAAAAGACTAAACGTGTAGAAAGCTCTTTGGTTACTTGTTTGGACGAGAGTTCGATTCTCTCCGACTCCACAGAAAACCCTTGTATACCTATAAAATACAAGGGTTTTACTTTTTAGTTGATAATTTCAGGGATAAAATTTCAATTTTTTCATTGTTGATAATCAGTCCTTTTCTTTAACTTCATAAAATATTAATCTAAAAATTATAATAAATTATGAACGGAGAATACCGAAACCACACCCAAAGACTAAATGAATTAGTTGCTAATAAAAATAAATACAGTCTCGATATTTATTTAGAAAAGCTTAAAAAGCTTTCAAATGATATTACGGAAGATATTATCAATGATTTAATTACAACCTATAAAAATAATCCTGAAATAATAAATTATTTATTATCACTGATTCAAAAAATAGAGTTAGATAGTCATCATGTCCCTTTAATAAATATAAATGATATTGAAAATAATTTAATTCAGTCAGTGTATAAAATAATAGAAGAATAAACGCAAAATAATAGTTTTTCATTACAGGCTTTTACTTAAAACCACTGAAAACCACACACAATGCACCACTCAGTAACAACTTAGTCACCACAGCATTTTTTACATACAAAATCAAGTAATTCACACATTTCTCAACACTAACACTGAAAACCACACACAATGCACTACTCAGTCCTCACCCAGTTTATGGGGCTTAGAAAGGTAAATACTATTGGTATTGCACAGGCCGTTAAGGTGATGCACTTATCTGCTATGGCCTATAACCTTAAAAAGTATCTGAAATTCATTGAAAAAACAGTGAAAAGTGATGCAGAGGCAAAGCATCGTTTGTATTTGCAACTTAAAGCCTCAATATTACTTTGAATAAGCCCTTTAGAAGTACTGAAATTTACGTAGAAAACAGGGGGGGTATACGAATACCTATTACAAAATAGTTAAAACCACTTAAAACCACACAACGTGTGTACTTTATAAAACCGTATTCGTTAAAAAACAGCGTTTTACGTTTTTTTATTTCATTTTTTGCCGAATTTTTGCCGAAAACATGTCGATATTCTTAATTAATTTTCGAAAAAAAAATACCGTAGCAATTTAATGCTACGGTTTGGTTAACTACTCCCTTGATGACCAATAAGCGTCATTTTCAGGATTTAATTGATTTGCATGATTGTCAAGCTCTTCTTGACTGTAATCATAATCTGAATTTAAACTCATAATTTTTAGGTTAAAATAATTAATAAATTCATCTCAAACGAAATGATGAAATAAAACTAATGGAAAAACAAGTGTGAAAAAGGCAATATTTAGCGAAATTTACCTGAGACGAATAATTGCTTAAAAAATGACATTATTACATCCAGAAAACGAAAACGACATAGGTGCTGAAGAAATACATTTTACACATGTATCTTCAACTAATTTAATGGACATTAAAAATCCTTTTGACACATTGTAAGAAAGTTATTATATTGCAGCTAAAACATTATAAAACCAAAATAATAAGAATGATAAAAAAACTAAAAAACCATCGTTATCCCTCCCGATTAGATGTAATATGTAGTTTTCAATCATTCATATAAACAAGTTGTAGCACATTATGACCAACCAAACGCAAAATGAATAAATTCACAGTTCTTTTATTACTCATAACAATCGGAATTATTTCCTGCAAAAATTCTGAAAAGGAAATTGACAAATTGGAAATTGCTAAGAAATACTATAAAATTCTTGACAAATCAGATGTTACTGGAATCGAAACTTTGCTGACCGATAGCCTATTGACAAAGGAAACCGAATATGACTATGAACAGACATTTTCCAAAAAAGAATACGTGGAATGGCTAAAATGGGATTCTGTGTTCGAACCGACGTACAAAATCCTTGAAATCGGACAGGAAAATGGAACTGTAAAAGCTAAAATTTCAAAAACAGACAAAAGAATCTCTTTCCTTCATAAAGAGCCTATTGTGACTGACCAAGTTATCCATTTTGACAAGGATAAAATAACCAGTATTGAAACAACAAAATATGTGATTTTCAACGATTCAGTATTTGTTAAAAACAGAGATGGACTCTTGAATTGGATTGACAAAAATCACCCTGAACTAAATGGATTTATTCACGACCAAACAAAGACTGGCGGAATGAAATACCTAAAAGCGATTGAACTTTATGAAAATAAAAAATAACGTGCTACAACAATGTATAACCGCAATTACGGCGGATTCGACTACGGCCAAATCCACTCGGTATTGCGAACTTCTGTGCTCTACTGAAAATTAACGCGTATTAACCCGTAACTGACGGTTATACGAGACCGTTGCCATTAATTTAAAATGACCGTAATAAATTCAATATTTTCAGTTTCATTAAGTTTGATTTTCGTATTCATTAATCTGAATAGCGGAATAAAAACGTCTGAAATACAAAACAAAACTCTGACCGAAAAAATTGATTGCGGAATTGAAAGCGTAACTCTGAAAACGGAACGAATTGAAAAGAAACGCAAGTTTTTATTCTGGACTTTAAAACACAAAAAAGTAATCGTGACTGACCGAATTATTGACCAAAATGGAAATGAAGTTTTTGAAAAAAAATCAGTTTTTATAAGCTCAATGGATGCTTCTGACACAAGAAAATTTAATCGCATAAAAATTGTCGGAAATGAAATTTGGATTTTCAGTCACGGCAAAAATGTGGATAAAGTTAAACCTATTAATCGTTATAATTTTTGTGGAGATTATCTTGGGAAAAAAGATTGGGAAGACGGAGATTATTACGACGACTGAAATAAAAAAACTAATGGCAACACCGTATAAAAAAAATTGCTAGTTTTAGCTAAACCAAAGTTAGTTGCTCGTTTGCTAGCTTCTGATTTTCCTTCGGAAAATCCTCGCACACAAACACGCAACTTTCCTTATACATCAACGTTGGCAGTAAGCTGAAAATCGATGAATTATAAAAATCTGATATTAATTTTAACCTTCTTAACTTTTGGACTTGTTAGCGGACAAAACCAAAACGCAGAAAATATTAATGTGAGATACTTATATGGCAACGATTCAGAAGTCTGGGAAGTCAATAAAATTGAACCAAATGATAGAATCATATTGACTAAAAGATTGGAATACAACAGCGAATACAAAGAATTAGTAACAATATTTTACTGGAACGGCGGACTTAAAGCTGGATATCCGAAAAACTCTGAAAAGAACGAAGAAGAAACTACACCGAAAATAGGAACGTGGAAAATTGACCAAAGTAATCGGACTTTGTCTACGACTATTTCCTTGGGCGATTTCGGAAATAAATTTCTTATTTTAGAATTAAATCCTAACCGATTAATATTAATGAAATTGAACAAAGAATAAAAGCCTACTGCCAACACCGTATATAAAAAATTGCTGGTGTTGTGCTAAAACAAAGGTCGTTGCACGTTTGCTACGTCTGATTTTCCTTCGGAAAATCCTCGCACGCAAACCCGCAACTTTCCATATACAAACACGTTGGCATTAATTATGAACCAATCACAGCCTAAAAATCTGATTTACGGAAAATTATTTTTGATTTCTGTCATTTTATTGTTGCTAAATGACTTTTTTTTTAAATATTATTTTCATAATTATCTGACAGGAAAACTGTCTGATTTTGTTGGACTTTTTGCCTTTCCATATTTTATAAGCCTTTTATTTAAAAGTAAAATCAAACCTATTTACATTCTGACTGGAATTTTGTTTCTTTTTTGGAAAAGTAGTTTATCTCAATCTGTTATTGACTATTTGAATGGTGTCGGAATCGGAATAAATCGAGTTGTTGACTATTCCGATTTTATAGCATTATTAGTTTTACCTTTTTCCTATCGTTACAGAAAACAAAACTCAATCGGATGGAATTACTACATTAGACTGGACAAAAAGATGAGAGAATATGTTTGCTAGTTATTAACTTAGCAATTATGAGAAGTAAACCCAAACATTACACATTAGAATTTAAGCAAAAGGCAGTGGAGTTGAGCTATGCCAAAGGCAACGTAAAACAAGTAAGTGAAGATTTAGATATATTCCCATCAGTGCTTTATCGTTGGCGAAAAGAGTTGAAGGATTATGGCAAAAACAGTTTTCCTGGTCGAGGCAAGGCTAAATTGACAGATGAAGAAAAAGAGATAGCTCGATTAAAAAAGGTATTAAAAGAAGCCGAGTTAGAACGTGATATCTTAAAAAAGGCCATCAGCATCTTCTCCAAGAGCGACAGGAAAAATACAGGTTTATAAAACAGCACCTTATGAGATTTCCTGTCGAGATGATGTGTAAAATATTAAAGGTAAGTAAAAGCGGTTATTACCATTGGTTACAATCAGGACCAAGTAAATTATGGTTAGAAAATCAAAAGGTAACTGCACTTATAAAATCTATATTTAAAGATAGCTTTCAAAGCTATGGATCGCCTAGAATAAAAACAGAACTGGAGACATTAGGCTATAAAATATCAAAGCCCAGAGTGGCGCGTATTATGAGTGCTAATTATTTATTTGCAAAACGAAAACGTAGGTTTAAAGCAACCACAGATAGTAAACATAATTACCCAATAGCACCTAATTTGTTAAACCAAAACTTTGAAGCAAGCAGGCAGAATCAAGTTTGGGTAAGCGATATTACCTATATCAAAACTAAACAAGGTTGGTTATATCTTACTGTAATTATTGATTTGTTTAACCGTAAAGTTGTTGGGTGGGCTCTAAGCGATAACCTAAGCACAGAAGACACTATTATTAAGGCTTGGCATATGGCTGTAAAGAAAACAACTTTAACCCAGCCTTTAATATTTCATTCCGATCGAGGTATACAATATGCAAGCCATAAGTTTACCTCATTAATTAAAAGTTATAATGGCTTAGTAAACCAATCTATGAGCAGAAAAGGTAATTGTTGGGATAATGCCGTTGCAGAATCGTTCTTTAAATCATTAAAGGTAGAATGGGTTTATAGGCACAATTATAAGTTGAGATCTGAAGCGGAGTTATCCATCTTTGGATGGATAGAAACTTGGTACAATAATAGAAGAAGACATTCCTTTTTAGGGAATAGAACTATAAGAGAATTTGAATTAGACATGTATAACCTTAAACTAGCTGCATAATCATTCAACTATTTGTCCAGTTTTTTGTTGCAAGTCCAGATTGGAATAGACTTTTCCCAATCGAATTAGTTGACCACAATCCCGAATGGAAAAAGATATACGAGAGAGAAAAACAACAAATTTTAGATAAAGTCGGGAAAGAAAAAATATTGCGAATAGAACATTTTGGGAGCACATCTATAATTTCTATCAAATCTAAACCTTACATTGATTTAATGATTGAAATTCCGAAAGAATTATTATTTGACGAAAAATTAATTGAAGAATTCTCGCAATTAGGATATTCTCATTTTAAAGTTCCTACAAGAGGAAATATAGAAGAATATTCAACTTTTGGAAAAGGATATAATGTTGATGGAACGAAAGAACAGATTTTTCATATTCATATGTGTCCAAAAGACAATGCAATGTGGAAACAAATTGACTTTAGAGACTATCTAAATACAAATGAAAAACGTGCAGCAGAATACGAAAATTTGAAACTAAAGCTAGCTTCTAAATTTAAAAACGATAGAGGTGCCTATGTTTTAGGCAAAACAGATTTTGTTAATGAAACAATTAATTTAGCAACTAAAAAATGACAGTATTTCCAGTTACAACTTCTACACTTTCAGCAAAAGAGTTGGGGGTTTTTATAAAAGATAAGTATCACTTGAACAAAGATTTCAAATGTGAACTATTTAGAACTGGAATGAATCACACTTATTTTCTTTCTAACGATAACGAAAAATATGTTTTAAGAGTTTACAGTCATAACTGGAGGACAAAAACTGAAATCGTCGAAGAGATAAAACTTTTAAACTTGTTAAAGGAAAATGATTTAAGCGTATCATTTCCTATTCAAGATAAAAATGGAGAATTCATTCAAGAAATAAATGCGCCAGAGGGGATTAGATATGTTGTAATTTTCTCATTTGCTCAAGGTGGTAAAATTAGATTTATGGATAATGAGACTTGTTTCGAAATAGGTTCTCTAATGGCAAAAATTCATAATCTTACTTCAGACAAAACTATTAACCGAGTTTCCTACAATAAAAAATCGCTTTTAGAACGACCTTACGAATATTTAAACCAATTCTTTTCTGACAAATTGCCAGAAATGGAATTCATTAAGGAATTTGGACAAGATTTTAAAGATTCTGATTTTGACAATACTCAAAACGGAATTCTACATATGGATATTTGGTATGATAATATGGCTGTTACAGATGAAAAAGAAATCACGATTTTTGACTTTGACTTTTGTGGAAATGGAAAGCAGATTTTAGATGTCGCATACTTTTGCAAACAGCTTTTCTTCATAGAATCAGATAAAGAAAAGTATGAATCAAAAGCTCAGGGTTTCCTAAATGGATATAGAAAAGATAGGAGTTTATCTGAAAAGGAACTTAAACTAATTCCAAAAGCAGGAGCTTCTGTTTTTGTTTTTTATCTTGGAATACAAGCGCAGAGATTTGATTGGTCAAATATTTTTTTGACTGAAAATTACCTCAAAATGTTTGTTGGAAGAATAAAATCATGGCTAGAATATTACGAAAAGAAAGAAATAACTGTGGCTAACATTGTATAAAAATAATAGCGGTTTAATCTCTAAAACAAAAGTATCTAATAATAAAAAGGTCTGTGTTTAACCGAAAAGTTAGTGTGTGAAAATCCGCTACTATTCTTATACTAGACCGTTGGCAAACATTTGAATGAAATTCACGGAAAACGACATAATTAAGTATTTTGATATTATTCTTTTATCAGATAAAAAGGATAGCTTTTTCTCGATTAACCAAATTCTAATCCCTAAGTATTTTAAATATGACACATCTGACGAAAGAGAGTTGTACCAAGAACTTAGAAGAGAATTAAAGGAATTTACTGAGTTCCATAAATATTTTGAATGGTTTCCTAATGGTAGTTGTCGATTAACTCCAAAAGGATTAGAAGCGAAAAATAAAAACGGACATTTAAAATACTTAAAACATATAAATAAACCTCCTAAATCTGAATTGTGGTATAACCAAAATTGGGTTGGATATTTACTAGCTTTCATTGTTTTTTTATTTAGTGTTTATCAGTTTTTTGAAAATCGGACATTAAAATCACAGGTTGACTCGCTGACTTCTGACAACAAGAATTATAAAGACTCTTTGTCTGAATATAGGTTATTGCTTGAAAAACAAGTACAGCCAACCAAAAAAGATACATTATCCACTTCTTATCATTCCGATTTAAAAAAATAAAAACGTTTGCCAACAATGTGTAAAAACCATTGCTTCGGACATTTCCTTCGGAAAGTCCTCTTTCTCCTTTAAGTTTGTTTCTTTTTTCTTTCATTTTTCTCTAAATTTACGCAACGGATTCTTACACTAAACCGTTGTGCCGCATACAAAAACGATAGTGCAAAATAGAAACATAAGGTGATTAAAAAGATACTTATACCAATAATTATTTCTCTGATTCAGATTGTAGGATTAGCAATAATTCACGATACTTTGTATCATTTTTTTCCGATTCATCATAAATCAATTGGATTTGGATTAACTGTGAAGTATACAGGAATCATCTTTGCAACCTTAATTTTGACTTTCAATATTTATTTGGAATTTAAGAGTAAATATAAACTTGTGATTGGATTGATTTTTCTTCTTGTTACAGTCACTATTCCTTTGCAAGCTTATGATTATAGACCTAATCGCTCTCTATTATTGATTGTTTTGACTTTTATAGGTTATGGTTTATCTGTGATGATAAGCCAGTGGAGACTTTTAAAAACGGATGCTAAATTAAAGATAAAAGGTGAAAAATAACTTCAAGTATATATTTTTACTATTCCTTTGTTTGACTGGATTGCAAATTACTGCTCAAACAATAGAGGAATGTTATCAGTTTGAGTCAATCATTAAATATTTAGAAAATGATTCGACAGCAAGCGATTATTTTAAAGTAAAAAATGTTCGATTTAAGATAAACCCGAAAGTTGATAAGAATAAGGGTACTCCCTTTTTGATAACAGAATATTATTCAGAAAAACTGGATTTGAGTGAGGAACAACTAAAATCTGACACTTCAATATTGTATTCGGTTTATCGGAAAAATCAAGATTACTTACTTAAAACAGACTCGACTTTTAATTTAGCATGCTTACAAAACCTAAATACAAAAAGGCCGAATGTTTATATGGGATTTTCAAGGCTTGATTCTTTTGCTATTTCTGTTGGGACAAGCAAAATATTGAAACAGAAAAGGAAACATACATTTGGAAAATATTATATCTTTCTATTCGATAAAGAAAATATTATAAGGAGAATTTTACAAACAGATTGGATTGAATAAAAAGTACGACGGCACAACAATGTGTCATAAGTAATGCGGGGAACGTAGTATTTATGAGGGTTTGTGTGGTTTTTGAGCCCCGCCAAATCTACGATTTGACAGACTAATTAAAAATTTGAAAGTTAACTGTAAAATCGTAGTTCTGGCTACTTAGTTATTTGAAACAGTAGTGGGTTAAATCCCGCACTACTCATACACGAGCCGTTGTGTGTAAGCTAAAAAAAGAATACCGAATGACAGAAATTACGATTGAAAACCAAATTGAAACGCAGAGTAGCGGATTTGAAATCGCAAAAAAAAGATACAGAATTTTAGCCTTTATCATTGATTTTTACATTTATGGAATAATCGGATTTGTTCTTGGATTTTTCTTTGGGACACCGTTGGAGGATGAAATTGGATATAACCTGAATGGTTTACCTGCTTTTGGAATGTTCCTAATTGGATTCTTTTTATGGCCAATAAGCGAAGGAATTTGGGGGCAAACAATCGGAAAAAGAATTTTAAAACTAAAAGTGGTAACGAATGAATTTAAACCAATCGGAATTGGAAAAGCATTCGGTCGATTTTTTCTCGGATTTATCGATTACATCTTTCTGATTGGATTAATAATTGCAGCGAATAATAAACAAAATAAACGCATCGGAGATTTAGCAGCAAATACAATAGTTGTCCGGACAAAAAAGCCTACACACAACAATGGCTATAATTCATTGTGGTGTTTGTTCTAAAAATTAAACTTTGTACTTTTAATCCGGCATGATTCCATAAGCGGAAAAGTCTGTCGACATTTTCCACAACGAAATCATAGCCTAAACCGTTAGCCACAAGCTGAAAAACAACAACATTAGAGCTAAATATGGCACTAAAAGAAGTAAAAAGAGAGTTAAGCCAAATGGACAAAACTGAAATCATTAAACTGATTTCGGAGATGTATAAAAAAATCCCTGATGCTAAAAATTACTTGGACATTTTTGCAACGGGAGATATTAAACAATTGACAGAAAAATACAAAAAAGAAATCGAAAGATATATTTATCCAAATGGGAGAAATATGGATTTACGGGAAACTGAAGCGCGGAAAATAATTCGCACAGTTCGTAAAATGAGAATCACGGAACTTAATGTTGAATTGGAATTGCATTATGTAAGTTGTTGTTTAGAAGTTATTGAAGATTTCGGGTATTGGGACGAGAACTATTATATAGCATTGGAAAAGATGTTTGACAATGCTATAAATGGAATTTATGAATTAGGGGTTGAAGAAAAATATAAAGAACGGATTGAAGTATTATCACATAAAGCAAGTGAATATGGAATTGAACTTTAATATTAACTAAATAAAGCCAGTGGCTAACAAAGTATATAAAAAATTGCTAGTTTTAGCTAAACCAATGTTAGTTGCTCGTTTGCTAGCTTCTGATTTTCCTTCGGAAAATCCTCGCTCACAAGCACGCAACTTTTCATATACATAAACGTTGTGCCACATTTGAGAGAACCTTATGAAAATAAAAATTAAAGGAACTAACAATACAAAAACTATTACACCATCTGAATGGTTAGAAATAGTAAAAACAGGCAATGAATCTGAATTTGAAATAGTTGAACGTAATACCGTTTGGGCTGCTCCTATAAATAACAACGGAATTATAATGACGCAACAGAAACGTGAATTTGAGTTAGACCATTGGCATAAACTTTTAGATTTAGGCTCTAAAAACAAATGGAAACGACTAACAAACGAAAACAAACACATAGTTCTACCAAAAGAAAAAACAGATAAAGAAAATAAAGCAACAAAAGAGCCTGTAGAAGTCGTAGAGCAAATCGCTGAAGATAAGAATCTTGAAATAAGCCAATTACAACTTGAATTAACCCAAGCACAGATAAATGAATCAAAAGCTAATACCGACTTAACAACGGAAAAGACTAAAGATTTAAAGCGTAAATGGGTGTATTTTTTCATAGGAGCTATTTTAGGAAACCTAAAAGATATAATAGAATGGTTTCAAGTATTATTCCAAGGACAATAGGCTTCCAATATTCATCTTTAATAGAATTAAAAACGTGGCACAACAACGTATAAAAACCATTGCTTCGGACATTCCTTTCGGAATATCCTCGCCCACTTTTTTGTCCGTTTATTTTTCTATCTTTATCCATAACTCACGCAACGTTTCTTATACAAACCGTTAGCATACATTAGAACGACCAAACGAAATTATGAGATATAGAAATAGAATTAAACTTGCACCAGGTTTGAATATAAACCTTTCAAAATCTGGAATTAGTACAACTATAGGTCCAAAAGGAGCAAGTTTAAATATTGGAAAAACTGGAGCATATTTAAATACAGGAATTCCCGGAACTGGTTTATATAATAGAACGAAAATTTCAAGTTCTGAAAAAAATGCAATTAATAATAATTCTGTTTCAAAAAATCAAACACAAGTTGGTGTAAAATTAGATTTAGACGAAAATTATCAACCTGTAGTTGAAATATATGATAATGGTGGAAAAAATATCACATCACAACAAGTAATTAATAAACTTAAAAGAACACCTGAATATAAAGAGAATCTTAAAAAGATTTACAACCTTTATTACAACCAAATAATTGAAGAAACGAAAGAGTTTACGGAATTATACAAACATATTCTTAAACCTATAACAAAAAAGGAAATTCAAGATAAAATTGAAAAATTAAAACCTCAAAAATACACAAAGAAAAGATTTGACATTTTAGAACCTTCTAAATCTTCAATTGAAAAGGAACTTTTGATAGAAGCTAAAAGTAAGTTTAACTCTGTTTTATTTTGGAAAAACAAGAAAAAAAGAACACAATTTATAACTGATAATTTAGAGCAAACTCTGAAAAAATCAATTGAGAATTGGAAAACACAAAAAGAAAATTTTGAGAATTCAGAGTTAAATAAAGAAAAAGAGAGCAATATAGAATTTCTTAAAGCTTTTGAACAAAAAAAGGAAAATTTATTAGGGAATTTAAATGGAGCTGAAAATTATGTTATAAATAATTTTGAAACTGTTTTAAAAGAAATTGATATAAAGCCAGAATTTTTTATTGACTTTGAATATGACGAGAAAACCAAAACATTTTTTATCGATTTAGACTTACCTGAAATAGAACATTTACCGAAAGAAACTGCTTCTATTTTACAATCTGGTAAATTATCTGTAAAAAAGAAAAGCGAAAAGCAATTGAAAGAAGAATACGCAAAATGTGTAACTGGACTTGGATTATTAGTTACTGGGATTTCATTTATGTCTTCTGCTGGAATTGAAAAAGTAGATATTTCAGCTTATACACAAAGAGTAGATAAAAAAGATGGACAAATAAAAGACGATTATATTTATTCAATTCAACTAGATAGAGAAAATTTTGCTAAAATGAATTATCAGAAAATTGACCCAGTAAATGCTTTTGAAAACTTCAGTCATAAAATGCAATTATCAAAATCATATATTTTTAAAACAATCGAAATAGAAAAATAACGTATGCTAACACCGTATATAATTTATTGCTAGTCCTACCCTACTTACGAAAATCCTCGCGGATTTTCTATTCGGTTTTTATTTGCTAAATTACTTGCTAAACCACGC
This sequence comes from Allotamlana fucoidanivorans, assembly GCF_045788535.1. GTDB lineage: Bacteria > Bacteroidota > Bacteroidia > Flavobacteriales > Flavobacteriaceae > Allotamlana > Allotamlana fucoidanivorans. Next base: position 99,201 of record NZ_CP074074.1, read on the forward strand.
AACAAATCATATACAAACAAGTTATAGGGCATTTTGAAAAAGATGAGAATACGAATTTACAAAATAGGGGCTATAATTTTTTTATTCTTATTTTTCAGTTGTAAAAAAGAAAATAGGAAAATTGATAACATTCTAACTTTTGCCAAAGTTTATGGCTATGTCAAATATTTTCATCCAAGTGATGAAGCATCTGAAATAGATTGGAATAAATTTTCTATCTACGGTACGTCACAAATTGAAAAATGTAAAACCCAAGAGGATATTGTAAATACACTATATCAATTATTTAAACCAATTGCTCCTTCCATAGAATTTGCAACAAAAAAATCAGCTTTTGACTCCGCATCAATAAAAATCACTCCTAAAAATAAAGAAAAAGCTATTCTTACGTTCTGGCAACACCTAGGGGTAAGTCTTGATATGGAATATAAAAATCAACCTTATGAAAGTAGACGAATTAAAGGAAAAAATCAAAAGAAAGCTAATCTACTCTTTGATTACGAACCTGAATTTGGCGAAAATATAGTCAAAGAAATTGGAGACGGAATTTATTGCTGGATTCCAATGGTACTATACTCTAACAATCAAATTACATATCCAAAAGCAAATGAAAACAAACTAAATAAAGTAATAGAAACACTAAAAAAAACTAACGACACAAATGTCGAAGATTTATATTTAAGATTAGGAAATATTGTAAATGTTTACAATGTATTTCAACACTTCTACCCTTATTTCGATGTGGTAAATGTAAATTGGGAAAAAGAACTAGAAAAGGCTATTGAAAAATGTTATTTTGATAGTACTATTTCAGACCACCTTACTACATTAGAACAATTTACAGCTCCTTTAAAAGATGGGCATATTTACATAAGTAACAACTCAATTCAAAATTACTACGTTCCACCAATATCATGGGTATGGATTGAAAACAAACTGGTTATTACAAAAGTATTCGACAATGAGTATGACATCAAATCTGGTGATATTGTAACAAAAATTGATAATAATAACCCCGCGGATTTCTTTAAAAATATTTACGGGGAAATTTCTGCTGCAACAGTGGGATGGTTGAATTACAGGGCAAATTTAAAAAGCCTTCAGGGAGAAGAAAACAGCAAAATAGTTCTAACTATTAACAACAAAAATATTGAACTCACAAGAAGCTTTTCCCCACATCATGTAACTGATAACAAAAAAATTGACTATCAAAAAATTGATAATGACACATGGTATCTTAACCTAGACCTTATTGAGATGGATACAATAAATTGGCTATTACCACAACTTGAACAGTGCAAATCAATAATATGCGATTTAAGAGGCTATCCAAAAGGTAATCACGATTTTATAAACCATTTAATGTCAGTTGATGATACGACAGAAGCGTGGATGCAGGTTCCAAAGATTATTTATCCTGACCGTGAAAGAATAATCGGATTTCAAAATTATAATTGGATAGGGAGAATAAAAGCAAAAAAACCATATCTCGGCAATAAAAAAATAGTTTTTATAACTAATGGACAAGCAATAAGTTACGCTGAAAGTTACATGGGATATATAGAGGGGTATGAACTTGCAACTATTATCGGACAACCAACTGCAGGGACAAATGGAAATGTGAATCCTTTTACCTTGCCTGGGGGATTTATAATTTCATGGACAGGAATGAAAGTATTGAAGCATGATGGTTCTCAGCATCACGGAATTGGCATTTTACCTGACATATATCTTGAAAAGACAATTAAAGGAATTAAAGAGGGGCGTGATGAATTTCTTGAAAAAGCAATAGAATTAACAAGAAATGAATAAAAAACGCCCTATAACACCGTGTAAAAATAATTGCTTGGTTCTAGCCTACTCGGAAAATCCTGCGGATTTTCCTCTGGTTTGTTCAATTTTTAGTAAGTTAGTTGCTCGGACGCGCAACTATCCTTACACATAAACGTTGGCAACAAGCTGAAAAATGAAACACGGAATCAAAATTTTATATGGAATTTTAATAATTGGAACATTAGTTTCAATATTTCATATTCTAAATGACCAAGGAGGTTCAGCTTTAGGAAATATAATAGACACTCTAACTATTACTTCAATAATTCTATTTCTTTCAACAATCATTTTTATTTTTCTTTCATTCAAAAAAAACATCCGAAAAATAAGTGTTTGGTTTCTTCTGGTTTTAAGTTGTCCACTTGCTGTTATGTCAATGACTCATTTGACAAAAGAGTATTCTCTGAAAATAACAGAAACAACAACGCCAAAAGAATTTGTTTATAATTTAAAAGTCGACCAAAAAACTTATGAACTCGATAAAATAAAAATTCAAAAATTAGTTGACAGTTTAATAAAAATTAAAACAGTTGAAAGACCAGCAGAATTAGCTTTGAGATATTTTAACGGAAAAACTTATAACGACACAATCGAAAGAGATTGGGCAATTGATTTACCTGAAAAAGTTGAGTATAAAGAATCGATTATTGACACACTATTTTACTCGGAAAACGGAAATGAAATTGTAGCAGGATTATTAATAAGCAAAGTCTTTAATCAATATCAAGATTATCCAAAAGGCGGAATTGAATATTTTGGTAAAGGATTTAGGTTTGACAAAAACGACTTGAAACCAATAAAAATGCTGCAATATTCTGTGACAGGATATGACAATTATAAATCTTGTTCGGAAAGATTAAGATATTATTATTTAAAAAAAATCGGAACTTTTGATAACGACTATAATATGAACGATACAAGATTTTTAAATGGAACTAAATAAAAAAAGCCAGTTGCCAACAATGTATAACCGCAATTACGGCGGATTCGACTACGTCCGAATCCACTCGGAATTGCTAAAGTCAGTGCCAAACCGAAAATAATCGCTAATTTATCCCGTAACTGACGGTTATACGAGACCGTTGGCATTAATTTTGAAAAAAGCAATCTACATATCGGTTCTGACCATTCTTATTTCTTGTAAAAACGAGAAAAAAGCGACTAATCCGTTGGTTATCGAATACCAAGAAAAGGGAATTGAATTTCAAATGCAGAATAAAACGGACAGCGCTATTGTTTACTTTAAGAAAGCTCTTGAAATTGATCCAACTGATATTCCGACTTATGAAAGTCTTGTAAAAACATATTGGTGGAATGAACAGCCCGAATTGGCTTTAGGGATTTTAGAATCCGCACCAACAGAAATGCAAAAGTCTAACTCTATTTTGACTTTGAAAGGAATGACGCTGGAAAAAATGGACAAGTTAAATCAAGCAATGGATTTATATAAAACAGCTTTTGAACAAAGTCCAAAGGTTCGTTACAAAAACGAAGAAAACATAATGGAATATGTTGGTTACTTGACTTTGCAAACCATAGTTGGAGAAAAAGAGAAAGCCATTGCTGACTTAAAAAGACTGAAATCAAAAAAATTGACCGAATCTGAAAAACAATATGTGAATTCAATTGAACCTTTGATTCGGAATTACAATGGTGGCGGATATAATTCAATATTTGGAAATGAATAATAAAAACTAATGCCAACATTGGCTATAATTCAGCTTTATCTGTGAACAAAAAACAAAATTCCTAACTTTAAATCAGCTCGATTTCTCACTTGAAATTTTCTTTGAAAATTCCCAAGCCGAAATCATAGCCGGACCGTTGTGCAACATTTGAAAAAACCAAAGTGAATTAATGAAACACCCTTTTAAGCCTTCAAAAACCAACATAATTTATGCTTCAATAGTAGCTGTAATTATAATCTTCTTTAACATTCGAATTTATGGTTTTGATGCCTATACTTTTGGAATGAGTATCGGTTCTATTATTGGAATAATTCTAATTCCAACATTATTGGCACTTTTGTTTTGGTTTATACTTGGAAGAAAAGAAAACGGAGGAACCACAACATTCAATATAGTACTTACATTAATGCTTCTTGGTTCAATTAGTGAATTTGGACAAATTGCAAAAGACAGACAGAAACCAATTGATGACTTGCAAAAAGCTGTTTCCGATTATAAAGAAAGTACGTTAGCGAATCCAGATTCAACAGATTCGAATTACAATAATTTGTCAGCCAATGTAAAAAATTCAATTGACGACTTAATAAAAAGTAGCGTTGGAGAAGAAAGAAAAGTATGGTTGGCTTTGAAAGATTTTTTTAGAAAATCTGATAGCACTAACGTTGAATGGAATAAAGCATACAATTCATTTGCAGAACCTCGTATATTGGATTTTAATAGATTAAACAGTAAAGAGGAATTTGAATTCCAAAAACAAACAGTTCAAGAATACATTGACCAATCAGACAATTTTAAATCTTTTGTAGAAAACAGAGTTGACTATTTAAAAGAGCAAACTAAAAGAATTGATAAAAGTAATAAAGCTTATAAAGGCTTTATAAAAGGATTGACCAAAAAAGATTCGATACAAAAACCAATTTTTATACCTTACATCAATGCTCACATTGAATACGGTCAAGGGATAAAAAAAATAATTGAACTTTTAGAAAATGAACAAGGTAAATGGAGTTATGACAATGAAACTGAAACCTTGGTATTTGAAAATTCGGAGGCTCAAACAACATATGAAAGCATTTTAAATGAAGCTATTTCAAATGAAGAAATTGTAAATGAACTTTCCGATAAGTTAGTAGAAATAATGTAAAAAAAACGTTGCACAACAATGTATAACCGCAATTACGGCGGATTCGACTACGTCCGAATTCACTCGGAATTGCTAAGGTCAGTACCAAACCGAAAATTAACGCATATTAACCCGTAACTGACGGTTATACGAGACCGTTGGCAAACATTTTGACAGAACTCATTTGAAAGAAATAAATCCAAATAACACAAAAGAATTAAAAGATTATCTAGCAAGTCTTCCACCAGAATATGTGGAAAAGAAAAACCAAGAACAAATTGAGGAAAACAAAAAAATGTTCTCGGAATTTAAAGATGCTTTTTCAAAATCTTGTTGTTTTTTATGCGGTAATAAATTAGAAACTTTCTACCCAGACGAACCTTGTTTTCATTGGTTTTTAAGACCAAACGGCATTAGAAAGAAAGATTTTAAAAACTATCTGTCCGAACCAATTGGTTTTTTCAAACTAGAAAGTTATTTGCGTTGGGTTGCGACAACTGAAAACTTCATCAAGAATATAAATGATTTGGAAAGTGAAACTTCCAAAAGCAAATTAAGAGAAGTAACTATAAAATATAAAAACATTGAGTGGTCATTACATTATGGAAAGACGGATTTAGAAGGTCATAGTAATTCAAAAAATGGGGACTTTCCTCATTTTCACATTCAAATACTAATAGATGAACAACCATTTATAAGATTTAATGACTTTCATATTCCTTTTTCAAAATATGACCTACTTGACATTAAGTTAATGGACGAAGCTAGTGATATGATACAATTCGGACACAGTCAAGCACCAGGAATGTCAGTTTTAGAGGATGAAGAATTACTTAAAGAAATGGACGAATTAATGATTGCATCCGAAAATATGGAAACAGCAACATTTAATACTCAAACTATGGCATCAATGCCTAAAGGAATGACAATGGACGGAGAAAAATTGCAGGCAATGTTCAAAGAAAATAAAGAGACAAAAGTTCCATTGAGACATTTAATGAAAAAATATTTTCCAGAAGTCAATCTTGTTACTAACATAGAACCAGCGGATGGATTTCCTGACAAAAAGACAAGAAATAAAAGATAAAAACCGAAATCAATGGCATTAATAAATTGCAAAGAGTGTAAACAAGAGATAAGCAGTAATGCTGACAAATGTCCTTATTGCGGAAATAAGATGAAAAAAGGTGGATTTGGTTGCGGAACTTTAATCTTAATTGGTATTGGAATTCTAATCGTCCTATACATTATCGGTTCGAATTCAGAAAGTGGCGGAATAATAACAGACGAGCAAACATACAGTAAAAGTTGGAGGTCACCACAAGGTTCTGAATTTAGAGATATTGGTAGAATAATAGTCGCAAATGGAATAAAGGTTTGCGGAGAATATTACGTAAAACAAATTGAATCGAACGAATATGTAATTGCGTGTAGTGCTGACGGAACAACTTGGGATTATTTTGTTGTTTATACAAGTCTAGACAAGATTTACCGAGCGAATGAAGAAATGGAATCTAAATTGAATCCACCAAGATAGAATTAGAATAAAAAAACGATTTGCCAACAATGGCTATAAGTAATTGCTTGTTCTCGCCTACTTCTGAAAATCCTCGCGGATTTTCAGTTTGGTGTGTACTTGCTAAGTTAATCGCTAACCCAAGCAACTACTCATAGCCGAGACCGTTGTAGCACATTCTGAATATGACGAAAAAAATAATAATATTATCTATTTTTTCTACTATTATCATTTATGGTATTTTTAGAAAAGATTATAAATCAAAAAAACTACTTGAATCAGGTATTAAAACGACTGGAGTTATAGTTAAGCTAGAACATGTTAAGGTCGTAGATTATTTAATTGTTTATAAGTACACCGTGGAAGGTGAAATTTTTAAAGGTTATATTAATTCTTCTTTTTTTGAGTGTAATAAAAAGAATAATTGTATTGGTCGAAAAGTTGAAGTTATTTATTATAAAGAAGACCCTAAAATCAGCGACGTTGACTTAGGTGAGTTCAATAAATTTAAAAGACAGCATTTTTATTATTAAAATAGCTAAGGAATTTAATCATTAAAAAACGTGCTACAACAATGTATAACCGCAATTACGGCGGATTCGACTACGTCCGAATCCACTCGGAATTGCTAAAGTCAGTGCTAAACCGAAAATAATCGCTAATTTAACCCGTAACTGACGGTTATACGAGACCGTTACCTGTAATTATGAAAAACATCCTGCTTGCCATTATATTCTTTCCAATTTTGACTTATTGCCAGTCATCTAAAACTTACTTGGAATTAATAGATGATGCAAAAACAAAGAAAAGCGCAGAACAAATTGAGAAACTGATTATTGGAACTTGGGAATTTGAAAAATTAACGGATAGTAATGGAAAAACAATATCGGAAATTACACATTTTATAAATGACACAATTACTGCTAATGAAGTTATTTGGCGACCTAGTATGCGAATTGAAAAAAACGGAACTTATGAATTAATTGGTTGCGATAATCCCGATAATTGTGAATCTGGAAAATGGGAATATGACCGAGAATTTAAGTTGTTTAGAATGACTTATGACAAACCGAGATACAATGTTCCGATTGACAAACTTGCGCCAGGTCTTTTGGAACAATTAAGAGAATCTGGTTCTTTAATAGAATTTACAAAAAACGAAATAGAATTTGCGGAAATCACTCAAACGGAATTGAAAGTATTTGAACTTTTAGAAAGTGATGGAACTGAATTTAAGTATAATTTAATAGTGTATAGAAAAAAATAACTACAGGTAACACCGTATAAAAAAAATTGCTAGTTTTAGCTAAACCAAAGTTAGTTGCTCGTTTGCTAGCTTCTGATTTTCCTTCGGAAAATCCTCGCACACAAACACGCAACTTTTCTTATACAAACACGTTGGCAAACATTATGAGAAATGACTGAAAAAAGACCAATTTATAGTACTTTTTCGTGGATACGCTTTGTAAAGGACATAATTTTTGTATTAATAATCCTCTATTTCGTAATAAATATATTTATTGGACTAAATAAAGAAATAAGTATTAATGCCATTGCAATAGGAATTTTTTTATTAGCCTTCATAATAATGATTGACTCAAAAGAATTGGAGGTATATAACAATATTTTAAGGATTAAAAGCAATCACCTTTTTGGATTATTCTCACGTAAAACTGACATCAAATTATCCAATATTAAAGACATAACTTGTGCTGGAAAACATTCTCAGAAAACTGATTTAACACAGGACATTTTGCGCTTAGTTGCACCTGTCTATGACTTTAAAAACACGCTGACAATTAAAACTTTTGACAATAAGACTTTTGTGTATGACGTATATATTTACAAGGAAAAACTTGACAAAGTAATCAGCATAATAAAAAAAACGTTTGCCAACACCGTGTAAAAATAATTGCTTGATTCTAGCCTACTCGGAAAATCCTACGGATTTTCCTCTGGTTCGTTTCATTTTTAGTAAGTTAGTTGCTTGCACACGCAACTATCCTTACACCAACACGTTGTAGTGCATTCGGAGAAACCCCATGAAACTTTATAAATGGAAGTAGAAAAAGACTTAATAAAACGTGAAATTCAAAAACTGACTTTACTACTAAATAGTCTGATTGAGAAAATCAGCGGACTAAACTCTAATAGCTCTAAAAGTGGAATTGAAGAAGTAAATGAAACTTTAAAAAGTCAATTTGACCTATCACTGGACAGAATATCTGAAATTGAAACTTCTGAATTGATTAATAGAATAGCTGAATTTCACGAATCTCATACTGAAAAAATAGCGGAATTAATCTATGAGGTAGTAATGCAAATAGAATCAACCGATTTTGGACAGCACTGTGAAAAAAGTAAACTAGCAAAAAAAGGTATAATAATAATTGATTTTTTAAATGAACAGTCAAACACATTCTCAATGAAAAGAATGAATATAAAAAACGCACTACAACAACGGCTATAATTCATTGCTTCGGAATTTTCTACCGAAAATTCCTTCGTTTTTGCTAAGTTTGTTTTACGGCGGAAAATCCTAGCGGATTTTCACGCAACAAACCATAGCCCAACCGTTACCACACATATGAGAAAAACATTGCTAATAACAACATTACTTCTATCATTCAATGGATTTTGTCAATCTACCCAAGATTGTGAAACAATTTTAAAGAAAGAAATAAATCTGATTCCAAACGACACGGATAATTTGAAAAGATTTGTAGAAGACTTCTCACTACTTCAAAATTGTGGACTTGACGATGGAGATATCGAAGTTTTTTCAAGTGGTCCAGTTTTAGGAACAATTTTAGTCGAATTAGCCTCAAATAAGGAAAGTGATGCCAAACTAACATTTCAAAAACTATATGATAAAGTATTGGAATTTAAAGAATCAGAAGCTTATGAATTAACCAAAACGACAATATTGGTTTCAAATGAACTGGCAAAAAGACCTGCGAATATTGACAATTGGCAACAAGACAAAATTTTATTAGAAAAATTGCAAGTCCCATCTGACTTTATTGATAAGTTTTATAATTATTTAAAAGAACATTCAAACCCTGAAAAAACATATAAGCAAGTATTCGCAGATTTTCAAGAAACTCAAAAACCAAAACAAACGGAAACTAAACCAAAAGCAAAAGAATACAATGGAATTTTTAAAAATGCTGGAAATGTTGACTATAAAGACCTTTTAATTAAGTCCAATGAATTAGAAAAACCATTACTTCTTTATTTTACAGGTTATGCTTGTGTAAACGCCAGAAAAATAGAACACTATGTCCTTTCTGACAGCAAAATCACGGAGAAACTAAAAAATGAATTCCATTTTGTGAACCTTTACGTTGATGATAGAACGAGTTTACCAAAAAACGAAAGTATTGAATCTAAATCGAATGAAAAGTTGTTTAAATATGTTGGACAAAAACATTCGGAATTGCAAAAAACAAAATTCAAAAGTAATTATCAACCATATTTTGTAATAATTGACAAAAACGGAAACATTATAAAGGAACAAGGATATACAACAGATATTAAAACATTTGATGAATTCTTAACTATAAATGAATAAAATACGTGTGGTAACACCGTATATAATTTATTGCTAGTTCAAGCCTACTTACGAAAATCCTTTCGGATTTTCAGTTTGGTGTGTACTTGCAAAGTTAAGTGCTAAACCACGCAACAAAACATATACAAAACCGTTGTAGCTAATAATGACAAAACTATGAAGAAAATAATTTTACTGATAACTTTACTTTCCATTTCAAATTTCTATGCTCAAGAAAAGAAATTATGGGCAAAATCCTTTATTAACAAAAAAGCACCTGAAATTGTCGTTGAAAAGTGGTTAACTGAAAAGCCTGAAACTAATGGAAAATTTGTTTTAATTGATTTTTGGGCTACTTGGTGTGGACCTTGTAAAAAAGCAATTCCGGAATTGAATGAATTTCATCATAAATTCAAGGATAAATTAGTTGTTATTGGTATTAGTGATGAGCCTAAGGGAAAAGTAAAAAAAATGAAAAATCCCAAAATGGAATATTATAGCGCAATTGACACTAAAGAAAGATTGGAAAGAATTTATGAAGTTAAAGGAATTCCTCATTGCGTAATCATTGACCCGAATGGAATTGTCGTTTGGGAAGGTTGGCCACAACAGAAAGGATTTGAATTAACTGAAAAAATAATTAGTGGCTTGATTAAAAATTACTAGCTACAACAATGTATAACCGCAATTACGGCGGATTCGACTACGTCCGAATCCACTCGGAATTGCTAACAACAGTGCTAAACCGAAAATTAACGTATATTAACCCGTAACTGACGGTTATACGAGACCGTTGGCAAACATTTGACCAAACCAACAAACCGAATGAATAAACCTAAAATTTTGAACACAATTAAGATTATCGGAAAATCAATTTTTACGCTTCTGACTTGTGTTTTAATATTTGCCTATTCAATCGCATTAATCGAAAAAATACAACGTCCGACTTTTAAAAACTTACCGACAAATGAATTTATCATTATCGGAATAATTTTGTTGATTTTGATTTTTATAAACCTAAAATGGGTTTTCGGAATTATTAAAACTACCCCAAATGAAAAGTAAAATAAAAATCATATTTCTGACTTTAACAATCGGACTGATTTTTATTGTTGGTTTTTTAGGTTATGGAATGTATTTAATGGAAATCGAAGACCAATATGGAGATTATCAAAATTTACACTTTGAATCGAAAACTGGAGATTTAATAATAAACAAATCAACATCGGAATTTGGAATTATTGAGAAAACTTGGAAAAGAACAAACATTAGAACATTAGAGAAAGATTCTACCGATTTATATTTTTGGATTTATAGAAACGGAGTTGAAACCAAATCTGAAATTTATCGACCAAAAAATGGAAAAATAAAACTGAATGGAATTAAATACTCGGAATTATTAAAAAAAATTGACAACTCGGAATTGAAATTAATAACAAAAAATTAAAAAACTGGTTACAACACCTCATAAAATTTATGCTTACATTTAAACTAAATAACGAACCGACAAACATTCAACAAACAATTTGCTACGTCCGAAAAATCTCCGATTTTCCAGTCGCACAAATCTTATAAAAGCCCGTTGGCATTAATTATGAACCAATCACAGCCTAAAAATCTGATTTACGGAAAATTATTTTTGATTTCTGTCATTTTATTGTTGCTAAATGACTTTTTTTTTAAATATTATTTTCATAATTATCTGACAGGAAAACTGTCTGATTTTGTTGGACTTTTTGCCTTTCCATATTTTATAAGCCTTTTATTTAAAAGTAAAATCAAACCTATTTACATTCTGACTGGAATTTTGTTTCTTTTTTGGAAAAGTAGTTTATCTCAATCTGTTATTGACTATTTGAATGGTGTCGGAATCGGAATAAATCGAGTTGTTGACTATTCCGATTTTATAGCATTATTAGTTTTACCTTTTTCCTATCGTTACAGAAAACAAAACTCAATCGGAACTGAAAAAATAAAATTTCTGCCAAAACCATTAATAATAGCAGTTAGTTCTTTTGCGTTTATCGCGACTACTTTAGCAGGAGAGATAGTGGAATTGAACTTGAAATCTAATTATGAACATCCAATACAAATTCAAAAAGATAGTCTCGATTTAAAAATGTTCAAAAATGCAATTTTTCAATGGAGCGATACTGATAAGTACAGAACGAATTTAGTACTTCCTGATAAAAATGCTTCCATACAAATATCGCTATTTATGGAGGAAATTGGAAAAGACAGTATAAATGTGAAATTAGATAGTATAAAATTTTCTTATGTTCAATCATCAGGTTTTTTCTCTGGTGTTAATAAAAAGAATTTGGACTATATAAAGAGTTTAAAATTAGAAGATTTTGAACAATTATTTATCGAACAAAAAATTAACGAACTGAATAAAAATAACTAATGCCAACAACGTATAAAATTAATTGCTTGGGACGAGCCTACTTACGAAAATCCTCGCGGATTTTCTATTCGGTTTGTATTTGCTAAATTAGTTGCTTAAACCACGCAACTAATCTTATACAAACACGTTGTAGAGCATATTGCCCCGTCCTGAATAAAGGCTACATAATTTCAAACATTATGTACAAAAATGACAAAGTAATCAGACGGTATTCAGAACCTTTTAAACTGAAAATTTTAGACGAACTTACAACAGGAAAACTAAACAAATATCAACTAGGGAAAGCCTACGGTATTGCACCAACTACCATTAATGAATGGATAAGAAAGTACAACCGTAAAGACCTTATGAACACTAGAATAACTGTGAAAACCAAAGACGAAATAACACGCATTAAAGAACTTCAAAAAGAGATTGAACAACTAAAAAAATTGTTGTTAAAGAAAGATCTAGATGCAATGATTCAAGATTCATACCTGGAAGTTGCTGCCGAAGATCTTGGCTATAAATCTGTTGCAGAACTAAAAAAAAAGCTAAATATAGAGCGCTAAGTAAAACCAAAGACAAAGCTAAAGGATTTGCGTCTTTAACCACTATTTGTATGGCTTTCGGGCTTAAACGTGATGCGTACTACAAGTATAAATATAGAGCTGACAAACGTTTAAAACTTGAACAACAGATCATTCAAATTGTGAACCAAAAGCGCAGGTCCTTGCCTAGAGAAGGCGTACGTAAACTCAAAATATCTTTAAAAAATGAGTTTGATAAAGCAAACCTTAAAGTAGGCAGAGACACGCTTTTCAACATTCTTAGAAAACACAATATGCTTATAACCAGAAAGAAACCCAGCTACAGAACTACCAATTCTTTTCATAGGTTTTACAAACATAAAAACATCATAAAAGATGTACTTGTTAATAGACCTAATCAGGTTTGGGTATCGGATATTACATACATCAGAACTGTAAAAGGATTTTGCTACTTGGCCCTTATAACTGACATGTATTCTAGAAAAATCATAGGTTACGACCTTAGTGATAGCCTTGATCTTAGCGGTTGTACCAGAGCTCTTAAAAAAGCATTATATCAAGCTAAAAACACAGAAAACCTAATACATCACTCGGATAGAGGCATACAATATTGTAGCAATATATACACACAAATTTTAAAGAGAAACAACATCAAAATTAGTATGACAGAAGAAAATCATTGCTACGAAAACGCTATTGCTGAACGTGTAAACGGCATCCTAAAAGACGAGTTTTATCTTGACCAGACCTTTGATAGCGTACAACACGCCAAAAGAGCAACAAAAAGTGCAATCAATCTATACAACCAAATTAGATTACATGTATCTTTAGACTATAAAACACCAAATATGGTATATTTAAAAACAGCGTAAATCAATTTTTAACCTGTAGCCATATTTCAGGACTAGACATATTAAAACAAACCTATGAACAAGAAAATACCAATCTTAATATTACTGATAATCAGCTTCCAGTCAACATTTGCAAATGATTTAGATAGCGGAATAATTGAACTTGGAAAAATTTATCGGGATTTCGTCTTTAGAAATAACCCAACGGATTTGACATTTAAAAAACTCGCTGAAATAAATTCGTCCGAACTTTTGATAACAAAAAATTTTGTCAAAGAATGTATAAGTCCAAACAATGAATTGACTTCAGAAAAATTCCTGAAATTACCAGACGAACAAACACTTTTAAATTTGTATTTGATTATGAAAGTCAATGAAAACGTCAGAGAAAAAGACCCGAAAGACAATACGGAACTATTAAAGGAATGGCGAGAAAAAAATGTACAACGCTATGAACTGATTGAAAACTATTATAGTATGGTTTTTAGCGGAATTGGTAACAAGAATCAACCCTTTGACCTATCGAATGTAGATTTTGTAATTGACAACTACAATCTAAAAGACGAAACAGAAAAGGGGATTTTCTTCTTGACCGCAATGAATCTTTGCTATTATCAGATTTGGGGTTATATGAATGTTGTAAAACCACCTAATTACAAAAAAGCATTATCAAGCATCGAAAAATATCCAAAATTCAATGGACAAGAATATTACAAGTACAAATATTTCGGTTTTCCCGATTTTGAGATGCAAATTGAAAAGGACAAAGGAAAAGAGAGTTACAAGCATTATTTCATAAATCGTTTTTATAACACGTTGATTTATCATCATCAATGTTTAAATCAGAAAAGAAGAACAAGAAAAGATGCTGAAAACCTTGCTTTGAGTTCAATTCTAAAAGAAAAGAATTATTACGAATACTCGAAAAACCAAGACTATTTGAATGGACTTTTCCGAACAATGAAAATGGACTAAAAATACGCTCTACAACAATGGCTATAAACAATTGCTATTACAGGCTTATTCTAAAAATTCCTGCGGAATTTTCAGCTTTTGGTGTACTTGCAAAAGTCCGTGCTAAACCACGCAACTGTTCATAGCCGAGACCGTTTTGTGCAACAGTTAAAAAAAAATCGTGAAAACATTAATATTTATAATTTTGATTTCAATTTCGTCTTGTAACGGAACGAAAAAAACGACTGAAATTGAGTCAATCGAAAACACTCAAATCGAATTTAAATTAGCGGAATCGGATTTTTTTATTCTGCCTTTTAATAAAGATTGGCATTGGATTTTTAAAGATGTAAAACCGACTGAACTTACTCAATCGGAATTATTTGAAATCGAAAATATTTTAAAAATTGCGGTTGAAGAGAATAATGAAAGGCAAAAAATAAATTTAGAAAAGCACAACGAAGAATATCCAAAAAGTAAATGGAAGGAAACTGGTTTTGAATTAAAACTAAAAGGAAAGAAAAGACAATATGTTCCAGTAATTAATGAAAAAGGAGAAAAAGAAGTTTGGATTAACTTTTTCTGTAACGATTGGGAAAGTGATGATTGGAAAAAAGATTTAATGCTTGTTCACGATGGAGGAAATTGTTATTTCAATCTAAAAGTGAATTTGACAAACAAAACATATTCGGAATTAGGAATTAATGGATATGCTTAACAATAAAACCGTTGCACAACACCGTATATAATTTATTGCTAGTTCTAGCATACTTACGAAAATCCTCGCGGATTTTCTATTCGGTTTGTATTTGCTAAATTAGTTGCTTAAAACACGCAACAAACCATATACAAACACGTTGGCAAACATTTTGAAAAATGAACACAGAATTAAAAAATGAATATCACGAAAGAAATATTCGTTGGACTCAAACAACGATTAATCAACTTTCATTTTATAACAACTTACTTTTAAGTTTAGGTATAGGATTTTTAACCTTTAGTTTTAACGCTGACTTATTTAAAAACCTAAAATTCTCATTTAATGAAATTGATTGGTCAATATCTTTTCTCGCTCTTTCACTTGTTAGTATAGTTCTTTCAATTGTTATAGGACTAATCACATCAATAGCAAGATTAAAAGATTTTCGCATTACAAGAAGCATAAACCAAATTAGACAAAGGACTTATGAGCATTCGGAAAAACTATTAGATGAAAGTACACCTGAAGAATATAAAAGAATAAAAAGAACATTTATAATTTTTAAAAAACAACCTCAAATAAGCATTGAAGAATGTAAAGCCTACAATCAAACGATTGATTTTGATTTGAGATTTAGGGAATTGAGAAATTTAGCTCACAATCTCGGATTAAATTCTTGGAATTATACAAAGAAACAAAGCATTCTTTTTGGTTTTTCTGTTGCTTTTTATTTATGCTCAATCCTAATCTAAAATATGGCAAAAACAATTCAATTAAAGCTTAATAAGAGACTTCTGACAAACCTTCTAAAATCGATAGTTATATCATTAGTTGTTATTTTCATTTTGGAACACTTCGGCAGAATTGAATACAAAAAACCCAGAAGCGACAAATATTATGCGATTTACCATACATTTTTTGATGGTTCCGTGTATTCCGATACTAATTTTTTGACTAAAAACAATTATCCAAAATTTGGAGAAGTTGAGACCTATACCGAACTTTTACCTTATCGAATTTTAGCTACAATTTATTCAGAAGAGGACTTTGTTGCTTTTTTAATCTTAACTGGAATAATTTGGTTAATTTTTATTTTTAAACAATATGTTAGAATTAAAATTGAGTAATAAAAACTACCGCCAACAACGGTAGCCGTTGCGCAAGCCCATAATTTTATAAAAACGTGATACAAAAACGTCCTTTTCAAGGGCGTTTGTTGTTTTTGGTTGTTATTTACCATCTAAAATCAAGATGCTTACTAGGGCTAAAAACAAGGCCCATCATGCCTTTATACATGCAAAAATGAGTTTGCAGACTTGCCGCCCCGCTTTTACTGTGTTTTTCTATGAATTTCAAGTACTTTTTAAGGTTGTAGGCTATGGCCGAGAGCTGCATACACTTATTAGCTTGCTTAATGCCAATGGTATTGACTTTCCTAAGTCCCATAAACTGGGTTAAGGTTCCAAATACGGGCTCTACTGTGCTTTGTCGCTTGGCTTTCATATAGCGCCCCTGTAATGGTTGATTTGTAGAAAAATCAACAACCTTCCCTTTTAAAACTATCAAAGATAAATTATTATATGGTGGTGTGTAATGACCATACCCTAATCCATAAATAATTTTTTGATTTTGAGACCCAGAAAGCCTGTTTTTAAAGAATGACATAACATATATATTTTGAGTTTATATAGTGAAGGGGGTATTTCAAAGATAACTGATTTTTACTAAATACTATTAACCACCTTCGGCAAATAATCATCATTAAGTGTAAATGAAAACTCATCAAAAGGATAACCTCTAGTATAAGATGGTAAAACCCTCACAATATTGTGTTCACTATCTCTATCAATAAAAGCAACTGTCTCTGCTTTTTTCATAATTGCACTTCCTAAATGACCGGTGGGCTTTTCTGTCCCGGGATTCTTGTGTAATATCGTACATAAGTGAGATTTACTAATTGAAGTCCATTTAAGCATTCCTTGAACAATTTTATTTGAATATTCCAAATCATTAACAGATTCTAAAATATCTGCCGCTCCATCAATAGTTATTAAACCAATATTATCACGATAAGAGCTTTCCATCATTATCCACTCAATAAATTGAAATCGAATTTTTGGGTCTTCTTCTCGTGTTGAAAAAGCTTTAAAATATTCATAATTATTCCCTACCATTTCACATGCTCTTTTTGCAACACGTTGAGTATGCCATAAAGATTGCTCTGTATCTACATCAATAACATATTTTTCTTTAGTATCATGTCCTCGCATGTCAGGAAAATAATAATTAGACTTACCACCAATGTAAGATGCGATTAAAGCTGATTTTAGAAATGTTTTCATTGACTTCGAAGCTCCAACTAAACAACTAAAATTACCATACGTTCCAAACGGAGTCGGGTATATTCTATCCTTATAACTATGGGTTCCAATACTAAGTGCTATAGGCTCTGGTAATAGAGTTTGATCCAATCTAACAATACATTTATCATGTATTTCTATTAACTCTTGAGGAGTTAATTCTTCGGATACAGTAGGGCTAATTTTTATTTTCTCTATGTCTGGCATCATAATACGTATTTAAAAAACTATTTATTTGACTTATCAATAAATCTTTAACAAGCGAAACATCCCATGTGTTTAAAAACAAAGCGTCTTTATTTTCTTCTCTTATTATGCTTTGCATTAACTTATCTGTTTCCTTTTCCTTTTGACACTTAGCCTTAGTTGCTGGGTGTTCTTTTGTTGAAATTCCATTTTTTATGAACAAATTTTCAACCTCCAAACTATTCAATTCATCTGTAAACTTTTGTATGTGAACAGCTAAAGGCATTTCAAGTAATTTGTGTAATTCTTTAATAGGTAATTCATCATAAATATTTGACCTATATTTTCTATTCAAATAAGAATAATGGTGTATGTATAATTTTGCAAGTAACTCGTTGGCATTTATTTGATTTTTATGCTTTTGATTAACAAATTCAATAATTGTATTTATAGCTTGCTTATCAGTTTCATTTGCCTTCCAATGTTTATTATTTACTCTAAATTTTATTCTGTTAATAGCATTTATTATTTTCATATCCAGTCTTTGTGTTTTTGTTTTTTGTATCCATTAAGCTTCCCATTATTTTCAATCTTATTTAGCCAATTTGTAAAATGTCTTTTAAATAAAGTTAAGTTATCTTCATACTCCTTATCTCCATAAGCCAATACAGAAAGTTTAAATTCATTTATAAGAGCTGAAAGGCATCCTTGTTTAAAATCAAATTTTTTATAAATCACATCTACCCATGATTTTTCATTTTTTGATTGTAACTCCTCTAAAATATTTTTAAAGACAATATTAATATCACTTTTAATTTCAGCTTTATTATTGTTATTGTTTTGTTTATCTTTTGTTTTATTTATCTCATCCTTAACCTTATCCCTAACCTCGGCAGAAACCTCTTCCAATACCTTTGGAAATTTAGACAAGGTTTTTATTTTATATTTAATATTAGGACTGCCGTTTTGAGTGAAATATTCTATTAGTCCAGCTTCTCTTAATTTTCTTAGAGACAACTTCATTGTTTTAAAAGACACCTGAACTGATGCTTGTACCTTCTTATTGTTATGAAAAAATGATTCTTTCCATCCACATGAGTTGTTTACTTCTAATAAATAGAAATAAATAGCAATATCATTAGACTTAAAATTTTGAGTATTCGTAAACCTCCAAAAATTAACAACTTGTTCTAAATAGTTTATCCTTTGTCTATTCATGCGTTGATTGTTTTTTGGTAACAACACAACCCAAAACATAACTTTTGCAGCTTTTTATATGAAGAGAGAAATCCTTATATTGCATCTGTTTATCGCTTTTGGTGCTATAAATTATAACCCCCAGCACATGTGGTTATGTACTGGGGGTTTTCTTTTATTAACGTTTATATTTTAAGGACTTTACTTCTTTAAGAGCGTTCTCAAGGTCAGAACGTTTAATAAGAAGTTTTCTGCCAACTTTTGAAGCTGGATAGACACCTTTTTTAATTTGCGCATAAATAGTTTGAACCGAACAGTTTTGTTCTTCAGCAGCCTGTACTGGAGTTACATTTTCACTAAACTTATTATCAATTAATAATTGAACATCCTCAGATAATTTATGTACTTTATTAAATAGTTCTGTGAATTTCTTTTTATCAACATTTTGCAGAATTATACCTTCCATGAAACACGTTTTAAATTAAATATGAATCAAAAATATAAGTAACTATTGATAAATAATTAGACGGCTTTGGACCGTCCAAAAGTCTAAACTATTGACCTATTATATGGTATAAAATTAGTTAAATGTAAATACTCAGACTGTCTAGGAGATTCCTTTAAGCTAAAATAATTCTTTCTTGATACTGACGAATTAATAAAAGTATTATTTAATGCCTCGGTTATTTTCTCCCCATCATGGCATTTTTGAATATACCCTTTATTATATAATTGCATTCCTATTGAACAAATAAAAGATTGACCACCTCGAATTTGATACTTCGTCGGTATAACAACTTCATAAGAGTCTTCCGTTTTTTTTATTATATTTCTATCAATGAGATCTTTAATTACATTTTTGTAAACTTCTTTCTGACCAGCTTCCTCAAATAAGATTTTCAAGTTTGCTTTTTTTACGTTTTTTGCATCTAATTGATTACTGTTTTCCAACTCTTTTATTTTAACATCTATAGATTTTCCACCAGTATTTTCTAGAATATCAATTTTGGCTAATTCATCGTTTAGATACTTGGAAACCGACTTAAATATAAAATAAGCTGACCATCGGTTCAAATTCAGGGCCAACACAGGGTATTTAAAACCTAACCCTTTAAACTCATCCATTTGAGCTAAATAATAATCTTCATTAAGCAAATGATTTAAAACTAACTCAGGAATTGTAGCATCCAATTCGCATATTCTTTCCTTCCATTTAGACCATCCAATTAATTCTGAATCGATTTCGTAATAATAATACTCATTATCAATATTTAGTTTTTTAAATAACTCTTTGTGCTTTTTCTTTATAGCTCTTCTTTTTTTTGGTTTATCTATATGTCTATTAATACTAAGTTCTATTTCCTTTTGTAAGTCTATTATTATATCTACAGCGCTATCAGCCACAAAACATTCCAACTCATTGTAAATTTCTTCTAAAAAAGGTCTGTTGAGAAAATATGCTATTCCATCCAAACGCAACATATCTTCTAGAACCATAGAATTACCATAACTGGCTAATTCAAAATCATCATCTGGTGAGTATACTCCAATATTAACTAAGTAATCTATTAACTCTCTATTTACTCCTTTAAATTCAAAATCTTTTAAAATTCCTTTAAACTTAACTTTTTGTTCCATGGATTTTATGCTTTTTTCAATTTAGGTAATTCCATACTACCAAATGCCAAATGTATTGCATCTACTTTGGCTATATTATCAACTTTATAGTAGGTATTAAAGGTTTTAAAGTCCCGGTGACCTGTCATTTCCATAATGGTTTTATCTGCAATACCCTTTTTTTTCATTATGGATACAAAGGTCCTACGAGCCGAGTGGGTTGAAATACGCTTATTGAAGGGTTTGTGCTTTATTTCTTGATGCTTGTTTTTTGTTCGGCTGTATTCTACTTCGTGAGTAAAATCAGCTTCCTCGAATACATCTTTTACATATTCATTTTGTTTCTGATTGCTTAATAGAGGTAATTTATAACTGTACTTTTTAAGTAAATAATTTGATATTTCAAAAAGAGGTATTTTTCTAGGTTCTTTGGAAACATCTTTTTCCTCATGGATAATTAAAATATTGTCAATTACGCATCTCTCATTTACTAACTTGAGCTCTCCATACCTCAATCCCGTTAAACATTGAAACACGAAAACATCTCTAACCTGTTCAAGTTTTTTTGTCTTTGGCTTAAACTCAAAAATAGCTTTAACTTGATCAATAGTCAATGCCACCTCCTTTGTTATTACCCTTTCAGGTTTAACAAAGCTGGTAAATGTGTCATTATATGTGAACTTTTCTTTTAACGCCCAAAACATAAATGTTTTAAATAAACCTATATTCCTGGAGAATGTATTTGTATTATGATCTAAGGTATTGTAACAATAGTTAATGAACTCCGTATAAAACTTATTGTTTATTTTGCTAAAAGTAAGTTTATACTTTTTCTTTTCCTCAAATTGAATAAGATGGTTTTTAATATTGTTATAACGCTTTACTGTTGAAGGTTTCCATTCATTTCGCTTTTGCTTTTCTTCCATAAATTTATCATATGCATCATAAAACAAATTCTTTTTAGATGACACTTTTTTAAATTCAATATCAAACGAGTTTTTTAAATTTTTGGTGGTGAATTCCTCCCCTGTTTTTGTATGCCAAGCTTCTATCTCCTCAAATTTGTTTGTATATCTATTTAATTGAGTTACTATCGCTGAAGCATTTGCGTCTCTTTGACTTCCTTTTATTTTGGGCCTGTTTTCTTTAAAACTCCAATGCTTAGGCTCAATTTTTTCACCAGTAGAATATTTGAATTGCTTATTTTCGTGTTTAAAATAGCATGAAAATATAATTAAGGTTTTCTTTTTTGATTTTGGCTCTTTTAAAAAAAAAGTATGATCCATTTTAAAGGGGATAATTCAGTTGATAATTTAGTGGATAATTTACCTATCATCAAATATAAATCAAAATTATATTAAAACATAAAAAACGAAGTAAAACAAAGGGTTTAGAGGTTTGTTAATTATATTTAATAATGTTAAAGTATGTTAAATTCAATAGTCTCCGACTCCACCAAAAACCCTCAAAACATTAATGTTTATGAGGGTTTTTTTAATGCATTGAATAATGAACCTTAAAAGTATTCGTGGCGATTACCGCATTGTAGGCACAAACCAAAATGATACGGGTAATACATACACTGGCACCTTAAATTTGGATACAGATGCGCACAATAGAGTTGTTGCCACATGGTTAATTAATAATACCCAAACACAAACAGGAATTGGATTTTACAAGGATAATATTTTGGTTATCAATTTTCAGTATCTTGGTGAGAATAACACAATCTACAAGGGTGTTGTTGTATATAAATGCCTGACCAAAAACTTTCTAGATGGCTTTTGGTATGAAGATTTGGGTGACCCCAACTATTTAGGTTCTGAACGCTGCTTTAAAATCAATGAATTAAAAAACATGTTGAATTAATTTTTTTTAAAAACAACTATGCTTTTTGACTTTATAAAAAAACCATCAAAATATTACTTTTGATGGTTTTTTTGCAAGTGCAAGTTTAAATTTACCCCGCTTGTTGTTTTTCTTTCATCTTTTCTAACAAGCTCAACTCTTCTTGAATTTTTTGTTTGCGCTCATTAAACTTTCTTACTTTTTCGTCAATGATGGCTTGATGTTTTAAACGCCTTTCTCTTCTAAGCTCATTTTCTTCCAATTCCATTTTCTTCTTTTTATTCTCCCTCATTTTTTCTCTTGCCACTGAATAATAAGAATAGCCATACATGCTTAAAAATAACAAAGCAACAATTCCTAAAATAACATAACCATTATCCATATCTCTTAACTAATTTTTAATTAAACTGTAAAAAAGACCTATAAATTTATGAAAAAAATAATTTATAGTGATTCTACTGTCAAAGATATAAAACCAGATAGGTGTGATTAAAATAAAAAAGGTGAATGACTAAAATACTAGTTATAAAGTTTATTTCTAAAAAAAGACAAACAAAAGGCTAAAATGTATACAAGAAATGAACCTTAAACTACACTTTATTGACTCCTTATTGGCTGTAAAAGATGTAACCTTTATTTTCCACTCATATGAGCACTGTACGTCCAAATTTCATCCCAACTATTTGAAAAAACTCCATCACTCATATCCATAAACTTCTGCCATTTATTCTTCCCTATGGTCTCTTCAAACGTTTTTTTAAACACCCTTTCATCATCCAGTTCTGCCCAGTTTTTTAAGAAGCTAACTGACGCTAGGTGCCTTCCTAAATTACCTTGCCTAAACTCATTATAATAAAGGCCCCATGGATTTTCTCCATCCATTGCTTTTACTGTTTTTCCTACCATTTCAAAAAAGGAATCAAGCGCATAACCATGATCCTCATCAATTTCACCATATCTCACATAAATTATAGGATATTTTGAATTATCACCATCCATCATAGACATATTGGATACCTTGTCATCCATTCGCCAGTATTCTGCTGTATGAATTTTTTTTATGTATGGCATAACATTATCTCTCCAATCTTCATCATGACCACCTTCTTCTGGTCTACTATCTAAATGCTTATACATCAAAGGCCCCATCATCCATACTATTTTTCCCGTATTAGGTCCTGTTGAAATTGTATATACACTAGCCTTATAAGGACCATCCTTATGATACTTTGCGTTATGCTTTCTCATGTTTTCTCCTAAAACTTTTAAATTTGAGTTATCTGGAGTCATCAAAACACTTTCCATCATAATGTAATCTTTAGAATCCGCTTGGGCATTCAATAATACATTTGTACCGCAAATAAATAGCGTTACAAAAAAAATTGTCATAGTCTTTTTAATCATAATTATAAATTTTGATTGGTTATTAACTATATAACTTTTATATAGTTGGTTATAAATAATAATGGGGGAAAAGAAATAATACTAAATGAGATTAAATTACCCAAATTAGCATAGAGATCAAGTTTGAAACTCTTAAATATACAATTTTTGTAGCAATAAAAACGAGAAGTAAGGAAATTAAGACTAAAAAAGCAATAATTACTCCAAATGTTTTATAGGAAATTTGAGCGATTTCCATTCTTGAATACCGCCTTGTAGATTATAAATTTCAGAAAATCCAGCCTTCTTAAAGTCAACAGTACTTTTACTACTACGCCTTCCTGAACGACAGTAAATATATACGGGTTGCTTGTTATCTAGTTTTTCTATGGTTGGCTTAAAATCTTTTGACAAAAAGTCAATATTTATAGCATTTGGTATATGGCCTTCTTCAAATTCTTCAGGAGTCCTCACATCAACAACTAAAACAGATTTATGACTTGTTAAGTGTTTAAACTTTTCTGCCGTAACATTAAAAACACCATCTTGGGATGCCAGTTGATTACACCCAAAGAAGCCTAAACTTAGCAAGACATACAGATATTTTAAGCTTCTTCTCATAACCTTATTTTTATTCTAAATCAACAACATCTCCAGTCCACTGAAGCATACCGCCTTCTAAGTTATACGCTTTTTCAAACCCAAGTTGCTCCATAATGTGGCATGCTTGCCCACTTCTATTTCCTGAACGACAATACACATAATAGCTTTTACTTTTATCAAGTTCATCAATTTCAGCAATAAACCCTTGACCTTTTTGAATATCTATATGAATGGCATTAGGTATAATACCATCGGCTACCTCGGCATCCGTTCTTACATCTAAAACCACGGCATTATCATCATTTGCCAATTGCTCTGCCCACTCTTCTTGTGTTAAATCTTCCATGTATTTGAATTGATTTGAAATTACAAAATTAATACAACTTCAGTTATAGACGAAAAAAAATCTAAAGTATTACAGCTTTAGACTTTTTATAAAATAACCTTTTTTATTTTTAGACTTTTATGGTACAACCAATGGCTTTTGTTTCTTTTTCAGGAACTTCATGACCTTCTAACAAAGCATCAACCGCATTCTCTACATATTTTGTAGTTACAGCAGACGCATCTTTGTAATTATCATCAATGGCGCCTATATATCTAACCACGTTACCTTTATCGGTCTTTTCTAACACAAACATATGCGGTGTTTTTGTTGCTCCATATTTAGGAAAAACGTCTTGATTTTCATCAATTAAATAAGGAAAGGTAAATCCTTTCTCTTGAGCTCGTTTTTTCATTTCAGGCAAGGCGTCACCTGGCTTTATTACGATATTGTTTGGCATAATTGCAATTACAGGGTATCCCAAAGGAGCATATTTCTTGTTCAATGCATTAATACGATCTTCATACATAACAGCATAAGGACAGGTATTGCAAGTAAAGGTTATAATAAACCCTTTAGCATCTTTAAAATGCGCCATTGAAACCATTTTACCATCAATATTTTTCAGTGAAAAATCCTCAGCTACATCACCAATTTTATATCCATCAAACATGGTAAAACTACTAAGCACCAAAACTATAAGTCCTGCCGCAATTAATTTAAGTGTATTCTTCATAATTATATGGTTTAGTTTAGAAAATGTTTTAATTCCACTTCTAATTCTTCATAGGTAAAAGAATCCTCATAAAACTTTCGGTTATCATTTTTATATATGATAGTAGCAGGTATGGAGCCTGACCAATTTTTATCAACTTGTGGAATCCAATGGTTCATATCAACATCATCTAAGGCTATAACTTTTGATGTTAATTTATTTTTTTCAATAAACGGTTTCAACTTTTTATCATACAGATGCGGAAAATCTAAACTTACCAAAATAACCTTAACATCTTGATCTCTGTATGCTTTATCTAATGTTTCAAAATAAGGCAACTCTTTCACGCAGGGAGCACACCATGTAGCCCAAAAATTAATAACATAAACCGTGTTATCTTTTTTGTTTAAAAACGTTTTAAAGCCTTCAAAATCATAAACCTCAAGTTCTATATCATTTTTAACCTGACTATCATTTATAACAAGTTGAGATGATTCATCGATAACTTCAACAAATTTCTTTTTGTTTTGGCAACCTGCCATTAACAAAATGACAACAATTAATACGTTTAACTTCATAAGTATAAAACTATATAATACTTCTTTGAAAATCTTCTAGTTTAACAAAGATTTAATTAAAAAAATGATTTAAAGTGTTGTGAAATCATATTTTCATTTCTATATTTGACACAGAAAAATTCAAAATATGAACGCTATTTTAAATTATACTTGGTGGTGGTGCTTTCGAAACTAAAATTCGTGAAGTAAAACCCTAGTATATTTAAAAATTAAAATATCAAAAAGGCTTGTCATTCACGACAAGCCTTTTTTTATAAAAACATATGGAAAAATTTAGTCTTTATACGCATCATAAACGCATATTAACAGATACCATTACCCCTGTAACGGTGTATTACAAAATTCGAGATAACTACCCTAACAGCATACTTTTAGAAAGTGGTGATTATCACAGAAATCACAAAAACTTTTCTTATATCTGTTTTAATCCTATTGCTTCTATAAAGGTTGAAAACGAAGTGATTTCACAGACTTTTCCAGACGGCAGCACAACAGAACTGAATATTACTGACGATATAAATGTTGTTGATGAAGTTTATAATTTTACGAAACGATTTGACACTAAATCTGAAGAAAATTTCAAGTTCATTAACAATGGTATTTTTGGGTATACAGCCTATGACGCGGTTCGCTATTTTGAAGATGTTGAAATTGGCAAAAAAGACAACTCGGTAGTCATACCAGACATGTTTTATGCAGTGTATCAAAATATCATTGCTATTAATCATTTTAAGAATGAAGCTTATATTTTTGCGCACTGTTTTGAAGGTGCCGAAAACAATATTGATGCCATTGATAAGCTGATTAACGTCCAAAATTTTGCTTCATATAAATTCAATGCCGAAGGTAACATCCAGTCAAATTTAACAGATGATGAGTTTAAAGAACATGTAGAATTAGCTAGAAAACACTGTAATCGCGGTGATGTATTTCAACTAGTACTCTCTAGACGCTTTTCTCAAAAATTTACAGGAGATGACTTTAATATTTACAGGGCTTTAAGAAGTATCAACCCGTCTCCTTATTTATTCTATTTTGATTATGGTGATTTTAAAATTTTTGGAAGCTCACCAGAAGCCCAACTTATTGTTACAAATGGCTTAGCCGAAATTCACCCTATTGCAGGGACGTTTAAACGTACGGGTGATGATCAAAAAGATGCTGTCCTTGCTGAAGACTTAAAAAATGATGATAAAGAAAATGCCGAGCATGTGATGCTGGTTGATTTGGCTCGCAATGATTTAAGCAGGCATGGGAATCAAGTAAAAGTAGAAACCTATCGTGAAGTTCAGTTTTTCTCACATGTTATTCATTTGGTAAGTAAAGTTACAGGGCACAAACACGAAAGCACGTCAACCATGCAAGTAGTGGCAGACACTTTTCCGGCGGGAACCTTAAGTGGTGCTCCAAAACATAGAGCCATGCAACTTATTGAACAATATGAAAAAACCAGCAGAGGGTATTACGGTGGCGCTATTGGATTTATGGATTTTGATGGCAACTTTAACCACGCTATTATGATACGTACCTTTTTAAGTAAAGATTATAAACTAAATTGGCAAGCTGGGGCTGGATTGGTTTCAAAATCTAATCAAGAAAGTGAACTTCAAGAAGTATATAATAAGTTAGGAGCGCTAACCAAAGCGATTAAATTAGCAGAAGACATTTAACATGAAAAAAGTATTAGTTATAGATAATTACGACAGTTTTGTATACAACCTTGTACATTATTTAGAAGACTTAAATTGTGAGGTAACCGTTGTAAGAAATGATAAATTAAGTTTAGAAGATGTTGAACCTTTCCATAAAATATTACTATCTCCAGGCCCTGGTATTCCTGATGAAGCGGGTTTGCTAAAGCCCATTATCGAGAAATACGCTGCAACAAAAAGTATTTTTGGGGTGTGTTTGGGTCAACAAGCTATTGGAGAAGTGTTTGGTGCTACTTTAGTCAATTTAGATGATGTATATCATGGTGTTGCCACCCATGTTAATATTACCGTAAATGATGAGTACATTTTTGACGGACTAGAACATGATATTGAAGTAGGACGCTACCATTCTTGGGTGGTAAACTCAGACTTGTCTGATAGTTTAGAGGCTACCTCTTTTGATGAAAACGGACAAGTTATGTCTTTACGACATAAAACCTTTGATGTTCGAGGCGTACAATACCATCCAGAATCTGTTTTAACCCCAGAAGGTAAAAAAATATTAGAAAATTGGGTTAACCATTAGTTGAAAAGACAATGAAAGACATTTTAAACAGACTCATAAATCACGAAACCATATCAAGAGAAGAGGCCAAACAAGTCATTGTTAATATATCAAATGACATGTATAATCCAAGTCAAATCACTTGTTTTCTATCCATCTATATGATGCGTAGCATTACTCTTGAGGAGTTAGAAGGTTTTAGAGATGCGCTCTTAGAATTATGTATTCCTATCAATCTTAGTGAATTTAATACCGTTGACATTGTAGGTACTGGAGGAGATGGAAAAAATACGTTTAATATTTCTACACTATCGTCCTTCATTACAGCTGGTGCTGGTGTTCATGTTTCAAAACATGGTAACTATGGAGTGTCTTCTACCTCGGGTTCATCTAATGTTATGGAATACCTGGGTGTAAAATTTTCTAATGATGAAGACTTCTTAAAACGCTGTTTAGACCAAGCTGGGGTTTGTATCTTACACGCGCCACTGTTTCATCCAGCTATGAAAAATGTGGCTCCAATAAGAAGAGAATTAGGTGTAAAAACCTTTTTCAACATGTTAGGTCCCATGGTAAATCCGTCGTTTCCAAAAAATCAACTGCTTGGGGTTTATAGTTTAGAACTTTTGCGTCTTTACAGTTTTATATATCAAAATACCGATAAAAACTACAATATTGTTTTTGCTTTAGATGGTTACGACGAAATCTCATTAACAGGGAAGGCTAAAATTATTTCAAATCATACTGAAAAACTTTTTACTCCAAAAGATTTAGGATTAAAGCCTGTAAAACAAGAAGCTATTTTTGGAGGTAACACGGTAAAAGATGCTGCCAATATATTTGTTGATATTATTAGTGCAAAAGGAACAGAGGAACAAAATAATGTGGTATGTGCCAATGCAGGATTGGCCATTGCTACTGCAAAACAAATATCACATCAAGAAGGTTTTGAGCTAGCTAAAGAATCCCTGTTTTCAGGGCGAGCAAAAGAGAGTTTAAACACATTGATAGAGTTAAGTAAGTCATGAATATATTAGATAAAATCACTTTAGACAAACGTAAAGAAGTAACCCTAAGAAAAGGATTAATTCCTGTTTCTCAATTAGAACAATCTGTTCTGTTTGAAAGTCCTACTATTTCTTTAGCAAATAATCTTAGACATAGTAAATCAGGTATTATTGCAGAACATAAGCGACGATCACCTTCAAAATCAGTTATTAATAACGAACTTAATGTGCAGGATGTAGCAAAAGGTTATGAAGATGCTGGTGTTTGTGGCATGTCTGTGTTAACCGACGGCAAATATTTTGGTGGCTCGCTGGACGATTTATTAACCGCTAGAGCAAGCTGTCAACTTCCGTTATTAAGAAAAGAATTTATTATAGATAACTATCAAATTCTAGAGGCTAAAGCTTATGGAGCTAGTGTTATTTTACTCATTGCAGCCATTTTATCACGGGATGAAATCAAACAATTTTCAGAATTTGCAAAAAGCCTGAATCTTGATGTGCTTTTAGAAGTTCATAATGAAGAGGAACTCCATAAATCTATCATGCCGAGTTTAGATATGCTTGGCGTAAACAATAGAAATTTAAAAACTTTTGAAGTAAGCCTAGATACCAGTAAAAATCTCAGCAAACTAATACCTGATGATTTTGTAAAAGTATCAGAAAGCGGCATTAGTAATATAGAAGCCATTAAGACCTTACAACCTTATGGTTATCAAGGGTTCTTAATAGGTGAGAATTTCATGAAAACAGAAAATCCAGGACATAGTGCAACGCAATTCATAAAAGATTTAGAACGATGAAATTAAAAGTTTGTGGTATGAAATATCAAGATAATATAGCGCAAGTTGCGGCATTGCAGCCTGATTATCTTGGTTTTATTTTTTACAAGAAAACCCCGAGACACTTTGACACTAAAATTCCAGAACTACCTGAAAACATAAAAAAAGTAGGTGTTTTTGTGAATGAAGAAGTTGGCACAATTATACAAAAAGTTAACGAATTTAAGCTAGACGCCGTGCAATTGCATGGCGAAGAATCACCTTATTTTTGCAGTATTTTACAATCTACCACATTACTATCTAGACCAATAGAACTTATTAAAGTATTTTCTGTACTAGATGGGTTTAACTTTGAGATACTAGAAGCTTTTGAAAATGTTTGTGACTACTTTTTATTTGACACTAAAGGGAAGTTACCTGGCGGAAACGGCTATCAGTTTGATTGGAGCCTTTTAAACCACTATCCATCAACAAAACCATTTTTTTTAAGTGGTGGCATTGGCCTAGATCAAGTAGATGAGATAAAGCAATTTAAAGCTAGTGAGGCTTCAAAATACTGCTATGCCATTGATGTTAATAGTAAATTTGAAAAAGAACCTGGATTAAAAAACATATCCGCACTAAAAGAGTTTATTAATAAATTGAGTGATAAAAAAATGCAAAATTACAATGTAGACGACAAAGGATACTATGGTGAGTTTGGAGGTGCATTTATTCCAGAAATGCTATACCCTAATGTAGAAGAATTGCGTCAAAATTATTTAAAAATCATGGCTGAACCAGATTTTCAAAAACAATTTGATCAGCTTTTAAAGGATTATGTTGGGCGTCCTTCTCCCTTATATTTTGCAAAACGTCTTTCTGAAAAATACAACACAAAGATCTATTTAAAACGTGAAGATTTAAATCATACAGGCGCTCATAAAATAAACAATACCATTGGTCAGATTTTAATGGCCAAACGTTTAGGTAAAACCAGAATTATTGCCGAAACAGGTGCTGGTCAGCATGGTGTTGCCACAGCAACCGTTTGTGCACTTATGGGCTTAGAATGTATTGTTTATATGGGCGAAATTGATATTGCCAGACAAGCGCCCAACGTTGCAAGAATGAAAATGCTAGGTGCTACAGTTGTGCCTGCATTATCGGGTAGTCGTACGTTAAAAGACGCTACTAACGAAGCTATCCGCGATTGGATTAACAACCCCGTTAACACACATTACATCATTGGGTCTGCAATTGGTCCACACCCCTATCCTGATATGGTAACACGTTTTCAGGCTGTGATTTCAGAAGAAATTAAAACGCAACTTAAAACACATGAGGGTAGAGAAAACCCAGATTATGTGGTAGCCTGTATAGGTGGCGGAAGTAATGCGGCAGGTACTTATTATCACTATTTACATGAAGAAGATGTGAATATTATTGCGGTTGAAGCGGCTGGTTTAGGTGTAGATTCTGGCGAAAGTGCTGCAACATCTGTTTTAGGGAAGGAAGGTATTATTCACGGTTGTAAAACCTTATTAATGCAAACTAAAGATGGTCAAATTACCGAACCCTACTCTATTTCGGCAGGTTTAGATTATCCTGGTGTTGGCCCCATGCATGCGCACTTATGCAAAACAGGGCGCGCTGAATTTATGGCAATAACAGATGATGATGCTATGAAGGCCGGACTTGAACTTTGTAAGCTTGAAGGTATTATTCCTGCCATAGAAAGTTCACATGCTCTTGCTATTTTTAAACATAAAACATTTAAACCTGATGACGTTGTAGTAATGAGTTTATCTGGTAGAGGTGACAAAGATTTACAAAACTATATTGAGTATTTTAAAATTTAAACGAGTTACCCTGCGTTAGGGATTGAACGGCCTGTATGAGCTCCCAGACAAAGGAAGGAGCAAGTAGTGAAAGCCCGACCCTTGTGGTAACGCCCAAAATTGACGACTGAAATGAATCGTATTCAAAAGAAATTACAAGAAGACAAAAAGTTATTATCTATATACTTTACTGCAGGATATCCTCATTTAAATGACACCGTTTCTATCATACAAGATTTAGAAAAAAATGGTGTTGATATGATTGAAATTGGATTGCCTTTTAGTGATCCGTTGGCTGATGGCCCTACTATTCAAGACAGCTCTACTGCGGCTTTAAAAAATGGCATGACTACCGAAGTGCTGTTTAGTCAACTTAAAGACATTAGGAAAACAGTAAGTATTCCATTAATTATTATGGGCTATTTTAACCCTGTATACCAATATGGTGTGGAAGCCTTTTGTAAAAAATGTCAGGAATTAGGCATTGATGGCCTAATCCTTCCAGATTTACCTGTTGATGTGTACCAAGAAAAGTATCAGGCTATTTTTGAAAAGTACGGACTAGTAAACGTATTTTTAATAACACCGCAAACAAGTGAGGAACGCATACGATACATTGACGCTGTTTCTAACGGATTTATTTACATGGTAAGTACCGCTAGTGTTACAGGAAGCCAGTCTGGTTTTGGTGATGTCCAAACCGAATATTTTGAGCGTATATCAAATATGAATCTTAAAAACCCGCAAATTGTAGGTTTTGGGATTTCAGACAACAAAACATTTACTACTGCTACTACATACACTAAAGGAGCTATTATTGGAAGTGCGTTTATTAAACACCTTACAAGCACAGGTACTAAGCATATCGGTGATTTTGTAAAAAAAGTAATTTCTTAAACACCTTAAAACCTATTTACTATGAAAAACCATTTTACTGCTATCATTTTTGCCGTGGCCATAATAACTGCCGCTTTTATTTTTGGTAATGCCGTAGTAAATAGAAATCAAAAAGATGGTACCATTGCTGTTACTGGATTAGGAAAAACAGACTTTACATCAGATCTTATTGTTTGGGAGGCTAAATTTTCACAAAGCAACCTATCTTTAAAAGATGGATATTCTAAATTAAAACAAGATAGAATTACTATTTTAGAGTATTTAAAAGCTAATGGATTACCCGATAGTGTGATTGTTTTTAGTGCCGTTGAAACGAAAAAAAACACCAAACCCAATTACTCTGAAAATGGTAAATATTTGGGTGAAACTTTTATTGGCTATACCTTAATGCAAACCGTTCACGTAGATTCAAAAGCTGTAGAATTGGTTGAAACGATTTCAAGAGAAGTTACCGATTTACTAAACAAAGGGATTCAACTGTATTCCATAGCGCCGCGGTATTATTACACAAAACTAGAAGATTTAAAAATAGAAATGATAGCACAAGCGACTGAAAATGCTAATCTTCGTGCTAAACGCATTGCCGAAAATTCAGGAGCAAAATTGAATGATTTAGTAAGCGCCAATATGGGCATCTTTCAAATTACAGGTCAGAATTCCAATGAAAACTATTCTTGGGGTGGTGTTTACAATACGTCTTCAAAGGAAAAAACGGCATCTATTACCATGAAACTCATTTACAAGGTTGACTAATTCTATTTACTACCATGCCTTTTAATATTGTTCTGATTGAACCCGAAATACCTAATAATACTGGAAATATTGGACGATTAGCACTGGCAACAGGTTCACACTTGCATATTGTTAAACCTACTGGATTTGAAATTAACGACAGCAAATTAAAACGTGCTGGATTAGATTATTGGCAACATCTTTCTGTGTTTTACTATGAAAATGTTCAAGACTTTTTCGCCACACACAAAGATAAAACTATGGTATTCTTATCTAGCCACGGCACACAAAACCACTGGGATATTGATTTTCAAGATAATATGTTTTTTGTTTTTGGTAGAGAATCTGTTGGCCTACCCAAACCTTTATTAAATAAGCATCAAGACAAATTGTTTAAAATTCCTTTGTATTCAAAAAAAGTTAGGAGTTTAAATCTGGCCAATGCCGTTAGTATTGTTGTCTATGAAGGGTTGAAAAATATTCAATAGTGCATTAAACTATTTTGTAAAAAAAGAGTCTAAGTTCAGATTAACAATTTAATTCATTAAAAAGAATGAAACATTCAATTTTAAAATTGGGAGCATGTGCTCTAGTTTTCTTCGCTTTTTCTTCCATTCAAGCTCAAGAAAAGAAAGAACCTAACTTTGACAAAATGCTTGAAAGATTTGATGCCGACAAAAACGGAACTATCTCGCTAGAAGAGTTTAAATCTGCCAAGCGAAAAAATGAGGTACCTGAGGAACGCTTAGAGAAAAACTTTGCGCATTTAGATTCAGATAGTAATGGAGAAGTTACTTTAGAAGAACTACAAACTAATTGGGGAAAGGGTAAAGAAAAAGGTAAAAAGAAGAAACAATAGTTAACAAGACAACAAAATTAAAAAGCCCAAGGTAACCTTGGGCATTTCTTATTATTCCATTTTTTAAAACAACTTTTCCTCTTTAACTCTAACATCTCTGGGTTTTCTTAAAAACTTTAAAACACAAAAAAGCAAGAAGTAAACTCTTTATGTTTTTTACCTTAATTTCAAGTTTTGTTTTTGAATATTCCTAATTAAATCCTCAAGCCCATTGAGTTTTAATTCATAAACTTGTTCCAGCTGGTTACCCAGTTTGCCTTTTGGAAAACCCTTATTGCGGTACCATACTACGTAATATTCGGGCAAATCAATTAAATAACGCCCTTGGTATTTTCCAAAGGGCATTTTAGCGTTAGCCAGTTCTATAAGTATATTTTTATCAGGTAACATAGCTACAAACTCACTTATACGCTCTCGTGTTCAAGTTTTTCATGGGGAGACAGACCTATTTACAGCCAAATGTACTCCTACGGTTCAACCTCAACAATAGTTAAATCATTATACTTAACCAAGTATACCGTATCATTATAGTAACCACCAAACAACTTCTTTTTGTAGGCAAATTTATTCTCAACATACTCGGTTAGAGGCGCCTTATTAACAGACAAATACAGGTCATCAAAAGCCAATAAACGCAATACTACATCCATAGTGAGATCAAAGCCCTTTACTGCTCTTTTATTGGGTGAAATATTATTGGTCTTGATATAAGATGTTACAAACGAATTAGTATCATTTTCATTATACTCTTTTGCTACTGAGGCAAAATGAAATTGTAACTTAGATAAGTGTGTATTATTAACCTGATCTCCCTCAAAAGCCGCATTTATCTTTGTTGTAAACAAAACAACATCTATAGCTTCTTGCTGATGTTCTTTATCTTCTCCTCTAATTAATGACGCTAGAATACTTGTTACATTTGAAGCAAAGCCTTCTTTTTGAGTTTCTAAAAACACCAAATTTTTCCCAGGTTTAAGTGCCGCTTCAATGTCTCCTCGAGTTACAAAAAATTCATCTTTACCTGTTTCCTTATTCTTTCTAGATTTTACCTGAGATGCTCTTGGAAATTCTCTTTTTAACTCATTAGCAACATTTGTATTATTGGAATCTGAAATGATTACAATATGACTTGTGGAATCTGTTTTTACAAAATTAACCACCTTACGCTTGAGTAAATCATCAGATGGTCTAGACTGAAACACATTATCGTATAGCTTGACATTAGTTCCTATGGGCGATACCACAGGGACGTTTAGTAATTTGAGTTCAGATGCTACCTTATCAAAACAATTGGGCGTTAAAGGTCCTATTACAGCATCTATGTTATCAAAATCATGTCCACGTAAAATCTTTGAAACCTCACTCACTTGATTTTGCGTATCGTAAACATCCAGCTTCAAAGAAACGCCCATTTTTTTTAAAGAATCAACCGCTGAAAGCACACCCGAATAAAACTCTAAGGAAGCATTTAAATAAGGGTCTTTTCTTATGCTGCGTTCTATGTCTGAAATTGAATCAAAATCAACACGATTTGCTCTAAACGGCAACATTAAAACCAAATGCTTTTCAGTTACCGTAAAAAGACTATCCAATAAATTTACAGGTTTTGCTTCGCCCTCCACCAATGGACTTACCGCATCAGAAAACGGTATTTTTAGTATCATTCCTGATTTTAAACCAGACTCCTCCAACCCTGGGTTTAACCTTTCCAACTCAGCTTGCTCTAAACCTAATTTTAACTTTAAACGATAAAAGCCTTCTTTTGGTAATACTTTGTAATAACTGTATGTATCATCTACTACGTTTTGTTCTGAAGCCTCAAGATTAGGAACATTTATTATTTGTCCCACTTTTAAACCACCTTCCAAATCAGGGTTTAACGCTTCCAATTCTTCTATAGTAATGCCAAATTTATATGCAATACGCCATTTCCCCTCTTTTGCTTTTACAGTATATTGTTTAGTAGCTTCTACTTTCTCAACAACTTCGGTTATTTTAAAAACGGGTATTTGAAGTCTATCCCCTTTTCTTAAAGGATTAGCATAAAGAAACTTATTGTATTTCTTTATATCCTCTTCTTCAACATTATACGCTTGTGCTAAACTATAAAGGGTTTCTTTCTTTTTGGTTTTATGCTCTTTAAACCCTTGAAGCTCTTTTGAAACCGTCACTTTTGGTTTATTAGCTGCCGAAATTGGTATAATTAGAATGGTATTAGGTTTTAATCCTTTTTTGGCATCCGGATTTAACTTATAAATATCAAAAGGTGTTACATAATAACGTTTTGAAATACTTTCTATAGTTTCTCCTTGTTTTACCTGATGTGTACTGAAATTCTGAGCTTTGGCAGAACATACACTCATCATAAAACATAATACTAATACTAATCTATTCATAGTTGCAGTCTGGTAGATATAAATTTAATAAAATAGCGTCTCTTTAATATACGCAGGTTTCCCCTTATAAGATGCTCTATGATTTCTATTAATCACATAACATGCCAAAAAACAAAAAAAAACGAAACCTACAATAAAACATGAAGGTTTATTCCCATTCAATAGTTGCTGGTGGTTTTGAACTAATGTCATACACCACTCTATTAACGCCTTTTACTTTATTTATTATATCATTTGATGTTTTTTGAAGAAATTCGTATGGTAAATTTACCCAATCTGCCGTCATACCATCTGTACTTTCAACAGCTCTAAGTGCCACACATTTTTCATACGTGCGTTCATCACCCATAACACCTACGCTATTCACTGGAAGCAACATAGCACCAGCCTGCCACACCTTATCGTACAATCCCCATTCTTTTAAACCATTAATAAAAATAGCATCAACTTCTTGAAGGATACGAACTTTTTCTGCAGTAATATCTCCTAAAATCCTAATACCTAAGCCAGGGCCAGGGAATGGGTGTCTTCCTAATAGCTCTGGGTCTATACCTAAAGTAGCTCCAACACGTCTCACTTCATCTTTAAAAATAGCACGTAAAGGTTCTACAATTTTCAATTTCATAAAATCTGGTAAGCCTCCTACATTGTGATGACTTTTTATAGTTGCTGAAGGCCCGCCTGTAGCCGAAACACTTTCAATCACATCTGGATAAATAGTTCCCTGTGCCAACCATTTTACATCGGTAAGCTTATGCGCCTCATCATCAAACACTTCTATAAACGCATTCCCAATAGCTTTTCGCTTTTTCTCCGGATCTTCAATACCTTTTAAAGCATCTAAGAACCTTCCTGAAGCATCAACTCCTTTAACGTTGAGCCCCATGCCCTCGTATTGCTTGAGAACACTTTCAAATTCATTTTTTCTGAGTAAGCCGTTGTTCACAAAAATACAATACAGGTTTTTTCCAATGGCTTTATTTAACAATACGGCAGCCACTGTAGAATCTACACCACCTGAAAGCCCTAATACCACCTTATCAGTGCCAACTTTTTCTTGAATCGCTTCAACAGTTTCTTCAACAAAAGAATCTGGTGTCCAATCTTGATGCAAGCCAGCTATACTTACTAAAAAATTCTCTAATAATTGCTTACCGTCTGTTGAGTGGTATACTTCTGGGTGAAATTGAATAGCATACGTTTCCTCACCATCAATTCTATAAGCTGCATTTTCAACATCATGTGTACTTGCTATTAAAACGCCATTCTCAGGTAACTTTTTAATGGTATCACTATGACTCATCCAAACTTGACTCCCCGTGTGAATATGTGCAAAAAATGGTTCATTGCCTTTTATAAACGACAAATTAGCTCTACCATATTCCCTTGTGCTTGAAGGCGCTACTTCTCCACCAGAAAAATGAGCCAAATATTGCGCACCATAGCAAACGGCGAGCATAGGCTTAACCCCTCTAATACCTTCTAAGTTAGGATGCAAAGCATCTTCACCTCTTACGGAATTAGGGCTACCAGAAAGAATTACCGCTTTATAGTCGTTTAAGTTGGTTGGAATTTTATTAAATGGATGTATTTCGGAATAAATGTTAAGTTCTCTAACTCTACGTGCAATAAGCTGGGTGTATTGCGATCCGAAGTCTAATATAAGTACCTTATCATGTTGCATGCGCAAAAATAGGAATTGATTTTTTAATGACGAATTACGCCTTAATTTTTTTTAATTAATTTTTAAACCATGGTTTCAAGAATCATTTCAATATCATGTTCTGTAGTATCAGGATTAATAAAACAAAAACGCGAAACGGTTTCGTAGGTCTCTCCTGTTTTCCATTTGGTTGGTGTTACCAAAGCAAAACCTTTATCATGGTTTTCATAAGTCCAGTGTGTATAATCTTCAGGTTGCCATCCTATTCTTCGGTACAATACACAAGACAGACTTGGAGCTCTTACTAACTCTACATGTGGTAATTCCTCTATCATTTTACCCGCAATCTGTGCTAATTCAATACCTCTTTCAACGGCTTCTTTGTATTGATCGGTTCCATGTGTAGCCAAAGAGAACCACAAAGGTAACCCTCTAACTCGTCTTGTAAGCTGTATTTGATAATCAGATGGATTAAATCCGTGTGCCCCCTCATCTTTAAAGATATCTAAATAGGAGCCTTCCTGCGCATGTGCATCTTTAGCTAGTTCTGGTTGTTTATAAATAATAGCACCACAATCATAGGGCGAAAACATCCATTTATGCGGATCAATCGTAATGCTATCGGCTTTATCGATACCCTTAAACAGATGCTTTACAGAATCTGCCATTAATGCACCTCCGCCATAAGCAGCATCAACATGAAACCATAACTTTTCACGTTCACAAATTTCAGCTATACCTTCAAGGTCATCTACAATTCCTGCATTAGTTGTTCCTCCTGTAGCCA
Source organism: Allotamlana fucoidanivorans (assembly GCF_045788535.1). Lineage (GTDB taxonomy): Bacteria > Bacteroidota > Bacteroidia > Flavobacteriales > Flavobacteriaceae > Allotamlana > Allotamlana fucoidanivorans. Next base: position 138,328 of record NZ_CP074074.1, read on the forward strand.
CTACAGCAAATAAGCGATGCCTTTTATGTACTGGTAAGGAGTTTATGGTTTCTTGAAGTGCCTGTTGTTCTAACCTATCTTCCGTATCAATTAACACAACATCAATATCTGCAACCTTAGCCATAGCCTTTACTGAAGAATGTGCCCCTATGGAGGTTATTATAAGACCTTTTTCTAAGGTATGACTTCTATCTAATCCGCGCCAATATTCCCTTGCAGTTACAATAGCTGACAGGTTGGCTGCGGTTCCTCCACTTGTAAAAACGCCAAAAGCACCTTCTGGTAATCCTGTTAACGAAACCATCCATCGCATCGCTTCATTTTCGCAAAAAATACCTCCAGCACCTTCCATCCAATACGCGCCGTGAATACTTGATGCAGCCGTAACCAAATCAAACATAATAGCAGCTCGCGTTGGTGACGCTGGCACAAAAGCCAAGTTTCTAGGGTGATCAACAGGTACATTTGCTTTAGCTAAATGTTTTCGCCATAACTCAAATGCATATTCACCTCCAATACCTTTTTCAGTAATAGTTTCACCAACTAAAGCCTTTAATTCTTCTGCTTTTTTGGGTTTACCAATTTTAGTTGTCGTTGAAGACACCCTATCAATAGCATACTTCATGGTGTCCATAGTCATTTCAACTAAATCGAAATCTATCTTGTGCATTTTATTAGTTTTAAGAAGTGCTCAAAGGTAAAATTATAAGCAGAGAACACTTATAATTTAACATCATTTTAAACTAAAAGCAATGGTCAATCAGGCATAGTCAACACTAAAAACTGTAATTTTAAAGGGTCTAAACTTTCAATAAGACAAGGAATAAGTTCTTCACCATACTCTAAATAAAATTGAGAAAAATTCGTATTGCGCTCCTGCAAACTTTGGTTTGGAAATAATTCATTTTGAATAACAGTTATTCGCTTTACCTCATCCGACAATTTACGTTTTTGAGCTTTTAACAAGCGTTTTTCTAGATTATCTAAACCTTTAAGCTGCTTTATTTCTTGTGCTTGAACAGCACCTAAAAATGATCTATCTGTATCTTGAGCTACGGTGTAAAGGTCTTCAAACTGTTGCTTCAAATATGTTTTTTGTTTTGAAAAATCGATATCAATGTTTGAAATATCCCTAACTTTCTTATTAATAAGTGAGTGCTTTTTTAAGAATATCTCTGCCGTTGATATTCCAAGATTGGTTAGTTTATCATGTTGTTTTGTTGTTTTTATTAACACCGAATTTCTTAACAGCAAAATTGGAAAAGGCACTTTTACTTCATTAAAATAAGCCTTTAACTGAAACCAATAAGCGATTTCACCCCCACCTCCTATATAACAAATATTTGGTAAAATTACTTCTTGATATAAGGGACGCATAATCACATTTGGCGAAAACCTTTCTGGATAATCATGGACTTCCTTTAGGAGTGATTCTCTACTCCAACTCACATTGGTATTTAAAACTTGGTATCGGTCATTTTCAAAAACAATACGTTCCCGTACATTTTTACCTAAATAGAACAAATTTATCGCTCTAGGGTTCACCTGAATTTTATAATCATTTGATAAGGCTTCCAAACCTTTATTAGTCTCGGTTACTTTTTTAGATGATGTTTGGTTTAACAACTCATCTTCAATAAAGGGTATAAACTGTTTCTTAAGGTCTGCATCATTAGCGTTAATAATAACCAACCCATAATCTGCAAAAAGTTGATTCGCCAAGAATCTGGTAGCTTCTGAAAGGTTATCATGATTTAAATAAGCGGACTGAAAAAGTCGTTTTAAGGTTTCAGCATTTTTACCGCCTCCTAATTCTTCAGAAAACACTTGAAAAACATCATCTAAACCATCAGTATAAAGTGCTCCAACGGCGCCACTTGCATCTTTATGCCATCTAATTTTTTTACCATTAAAATTAAAATAATTAATTTCTTCAAAATCATGATCTTCAGTAGCCATCCAGTACACTGGAACAAAATTATGTTTTGGATAGGCTACTTTCAACCGCCTTGAAAGATTTATAACCGAAATAATTTTATAGAGAAAATATAGAGGTCCAGTAAACAAATTAAGTTGATGCCCTGTTGTGATGGTAAAGGTATTTTGTGCTTGTAAAACTTCAATATTTTGAAGTGTTAAACTAGACATTTCTACATTTTTATATTGCCGTTTTAAAACTGAGGATAAAACGGTTCTACTATCTTGACTAAAAGTAGTGGTCTTTTCTTCTATTTGTTTCTCAAAATTTTCTAAACTAGGAAACCGATTATAAAACGTATCTAATTCTGATTTTTGGTTTACGTAATCACAAATTAAAGACGAAAAATAACCTGTTTCTTGAAATGTAAGGTAGTCTTTCTGCATATTTCAATATAAAATCATGTAAATATACATTTATTGATTTTGTTAAAATCTAAAAAATACGTTAAGAATTTTTACAGAAAAACTAATTACTTCTGCAAGGTAATTGGGTTTTTGAACAAACTAAAACTCAAGGTTATTTGATAAGAACCTTTTTTTTAGCAAAAATTATAATAACAGTTTATACATGGTCATCTAAGGTTTTTATGAAGGCCATTAAGTCGTTTGTATCTTGCTTTGTCAAATTTAAGGCATCAGCAGGCAAGGTTTGGTTTTCTAATTCCATCCCCATTCCAATGCCACCACCACGATTGTAAAAATCAATAACCTCCTCAAGAGTGTCATATACGCCATTATGCATATAAGGAGCCGTTTTATTAGCATTTCTAACCGTTGGTGTTTTAAAAAAATGTTTTTTCTGTTTGGTGTTAAACACGTAGTAGCGACCTAAATCATCATCAATAACAGCATTAATGGTATCGGTGGTTTTGGGTACTCCAATAAGTTCCATTTCACTTTCTTTATATAAAATAGGCACAGTACCGTTAAAGGTTGGAGGAAAATGGCAAGTAGCACATTTAGCTTTTCCCATGAACAGATTGAAACCACGTTTTTCTGAAGTGGTTAAATTGTTTTCTAGACCATTAATATTATTGTCGAATTTTGAATTAAATGGGACAAGACTCCTGATATAAGTTGCTATGGCATTTCTAATATTCTCCTGCGTAGGGCCATTAACATAAGTGCTATCAAAATCTTTTGTATAGTCTGGATTGCTTTTTATTACGGCTTCCAAATGTTTTAAATCGGAGTGAAACTCTTTTTCATTATTTACTACAGCAACTATTTGCCCTTCTAGACTTCCAGCACGTTTATCATAGAAAAACCCTTTTTGTAAAGCAGCATATAATAAGGTTGGGCTGTTTCTGGTAACCTTATCGGATATTTTTTTACCATCGGTAAAGTGTTTTTCTGGTAGGTGACAAGAAGCACAACTTATGGAATTATCTTTTGACAATGCTTTTTCATAAAACAGCTTTTCACCTAAATTGATTTTGTTAGGAGCTAAGGAATCGAATTGTTCCGATGAAAAATAACTCAAGTTAAAGGTATTTTTAGAAAACAAGGACTTTAAATTGTTATTGAATGCTAAAGCGTATGGAAATTCTACATTCCAGTCTGTCTTCGTTTCAAGAATTAGCTCTAATTGTTTATGCGTATGGTTTTTAATAAAGTCAAATCTATCGAACGTTCCAAAATCGGTTTTAAGCATATTTATACTACTTTCAATTTCCTTTTGCCACATGTTAAGCAGAGCTTCCGATTGAAAATAGGATGCATATATATTTAAAATGTTTTGTATGCTTTCATAATTAATAATGGCTTCATCCAAAGAACGCTCCAATACTGGAGAGTCAAAACCTGTTACACCAGTAAGAGCTATACGGTTTATCTCGTCGCGTATAAGCCATAGTACATGGTAGTCTTTAAACTGTAACCGCGCGTTGTTTTTTATAAGCACTAATCGGTTTTGCGTTTTTTTTATAATTTGGTTTAGATAGTTTAAATCTAAGCTATCTTCATGAATCAGTTCTTCAATAACCTGAAACCCGAACGGTTTTATAATTTTTATATCGGTCGCATCTTCTTCTTCAACTTTTAAAAGATTGGGCTGATTAAGCGTTTTATAATTTTCGGCATCAGCAAAAGCCAATACCGCTTCTGTTTTTTTAAAATAGTTTCTTGCTTGTATATAGTTTTCAATACTAAGGTTAGTTGTTTTGATTTCTTTTAACTTCTCTAAGTACGCCACACAGCTATCTATATCTTGCTGATAGGTTAGGCTTAATGTTTCGATGGGTTCCTGAACAGGCACGTTAGCTGCTGGCTTTTTACAGGAACAGATTATAACGGCAAAAAGACACACGCTAAATACGTGTGCCTTTTTTAATAATATGATGTTATTCATAGATTATCTGTCTAAACCATGAATTAAATAAAGAACACTTCCTTCATTAGAATCTGGTGTTTCAATAGCTTTAGGATCTGTAAATGAAGAACCATCAGCAGGAACCCACCCGTGATTTTGAGTAATTAATAAGAAAGTACCTTCGTTGTTTACAACATCGGAAACATCAATCATACCCGTAATTTCCCAAGTTCTTGTAGCAGGGCCATAACCAGCTGTTTCGGCCGCTGTTTGGTCACATTCTAATACTGTTTTTAACTCCCCAGTGTTTAGGTTGTATTGGTATAATAGCGCATAGTGTTGTTTGTATGGACCATCAAAATATCCGTTAGGATCTTCTTGAATGTAAGCATAGTTTTCAGTAACTAAGATGTTATCAGGACTGTGGAACATTTTAGCTTTTCCTTCATCTAAATCTCCATCTAAAACACAGGTAATCGTTCCAGCAGCTGTAGGATCTTTTTCATTAAGTACAACTTTATATACACGACCATATATACTACCCTTACCTACTAATCCGTCTTTTTTACGACCTGTTACACAAAAGTAAATTTCTCTGTTGTTTTCGGCAGAACCACGCCTCCAGTCAATATCCTCTAATCTAGAGAATCCCATAACACCTTTTGCTTTACACTCAGCATCTAATAAATCAATATTGGTTTCTGTAAGCTCAACAAATTCTACAGGGTAAGACACACCTTCTTCCATAGCAACTTCAACATCGTTAGCCATTCCATTAACTTTTAAACCATATAATTGTCCGCCATATAAATCACCATGATTACCAACATACATACCTAATTGTCCTGAAGGTATTTCATTATTAGAGTGGTCATCACCAATAAAAGCTACGGTTTTTCCTGGGTATGCGTCTTTACCAATAACTACAGCATTTTCAGTAGACCATTGTCCGAAAGCTGATAACATTTCAGAGGAACCAGCATCTTTAGATTTTTTGTATGGATCTGTTAAGAATACACCTTTTGAAGCCCCTCCCCATTCTCCACCAGAAAGGTATAAAGGACCAAAACCATGTTCTTCTGGAGTAATAAGTGAACCCGAACATTGCGCTGTGTTAGCTGTAGCTTCGGCATTTAAAATGTACTCACCATGTACTGGTTTAAACGTTTTATCGAAGGTTATTCTGGCAATAGAATAATCGGCTTCAATATTATTTATTAAGGTGTATTTACCGTTATTTTCTTTTATTAGTCCGGCACCATCAGCCATACTTCCGTAAACGAAATCAGCAGATTGTTGTAAAACGTCTTCTGACGATAATAAGGTAGTAACAGAAATAGTATTGAATCCTGATTTTACATCTAAAAAGCTAGGTGTTACAGATTGGTTTTTAAACTCAATATCATTTTTAAATTTGCTTTTTAAAGCCATATCTAACGGTGCTTCAGAATTTTCTAGAGTTTCGTTATGGCAGCCTGAAAGCAATCCAAGGGCAGCGAAAGATAATAGAATTGTTTTTTTCATTTTTTTGAAGATAAAAGTGATTAATTAATTTACAGTATAAAATTACCTTCAAAACATATGTGGCATGTTAACAGAACTTTGGGATTGAATGAAGATTTCGTTAACGCAACGTTATCAAATTAAATTACAGGTTAAATACCTGATTATATGCTTCTTATATTTACAGTTTAATCTTAACTATATCTTCATTTAAAACTTAAAACTCAATATATTTACTTGTCAACCACCATTATAGATAGTTATTTACTATTTTTTGATGAAAGACGTTATCACTCACTTATTAATACACTTTTAAAAAAATCGCTTAACCATTTAAACAAAATGTTAAAAACATACTGGATTATAGATAGTTACTTTATTTTTTCGTAAATTAATAGGTAGAAAAAAACCTAAAACTTTTATTATGAAAACGTTAATATCTATAATCTGGTGTTTGCTCATTGGGTTTTTCATTAACACTGCAAAAGCTCAAGAACAAACTTCAGAACCCTTTAAAGAAATCACGGGTAAAATTGTGGATGAAGCTACTAAAAAACCTCTAGTATTCACAGATGTGGTGATTGAACATTCCAATATAAGCACAGTAACTAATAGTGAAGGTGAATTTTTATTAAAAATTCCCATTGATTTACTAAAAGGTGATATTCATATCACCCACTTAGGCTATGAACAGAAAGATGTAAAAATTTCTGATGTAGAAAAATTAGCAAAAATTACCTTAATTCCTGCCTTGACAGAACTAGATGCCATTAGTATAACTGCTACTTCAAAGAATGCTAAAGATTTAGTACTAGAAACACTTGGAAAAAAAAGCAACTTATATAATAACCAAAACACATTAATGACCGCCTTTTACAGAGAAACTATAAAAAAACGTCGAAAAAATGCCTCGTTGTCTGAAGCTGTTGTTAAAATTCACAAACAACCATATAATAACTATAGAAGTGACCGTATTGAACTGGTAAAGGCAAGAAAAAATACAGATTATTCTAAATTGGACACCATTGCTTTAAAACTGCAAGGCGGCCCTTTCAGTAATGTGTATACTGATATCATAAAATACCCTGAATATATTTTTAACGAAGAAAATATTGAAGATTACGTCTTTGGTTTTGACAGTTCTACCATGATAAATGATAAACTCATTTATGTTATTGACTTTAAACAACGTAAAGACATAGATACACCTCTATATTATGGTAAGCTATATATTGATGCTGAAACGAAAGCGTTAACTAATGCTGTGTATAGCCTTAATGTTTCAAATAGAGCATTGTCAAGTCAAATGTATGTTAGAAAAAAACCTAGAAAAGTAGATGTTTACCCAACAGAAGCTACCTACAGAGTAAATTATCGTACAAAAGATGGAAGATGGCACTATGCTTACAGCAACATATCACTGACATTCAAAGTAAACTGGAAAGGAAAGTTATTTAATAACACCTATACATTAAATAGTGAAATGGCCATTACAGATTGGGAAGTTCAGAAAACGAAATTAGCCGATGTAAAAAGCCAATTATTAAGACCTTCAACCATTTTAACCGAAATGGCTTCTGGTTTTTCTGACCCACGATTTTGGGGCGCTTACAATGTCATAGAACCCGATAAATCTATTCAGTCTGCTATCAAAAAAATTCAGAAACAATTGAAAAAAACCTAGAAAAAATAGGTATAAATACTAAAACCATTGATCTATAATAATTATCAATGGTTTTTAGTTTTGTTTAGGTTGTGCTTTATAGAACGTTAAAAAAGTGTGGTTTGTCCCTCATCATCAATATCTGGCTCGCCACTAGCTCCTTCAGATTTATCGGTAACTTCTTTTTCACCAACAACTTCTATATCATCTGCATGCACCTCATCGGGCGCCTCATAAGGCAAAGGGTCTAATAAATTTATTTGATTGACTTTCTCTTTAGTTAACTGATTACCAATAGCTGTTATTCCTTTAATGGAGATAAACTCTTCAAGATTTACAATGAGGTTATCTTTACGTTCTTTTCCGCGCTCTTTTGCAAAGACCACTTCGGCAACTGGTTTCCAATCTGTGGATACTATTTCTAATTGTGAATTTGGATGATCGGATATGAAAGATTCTTCTCTACCTTCATTTTCAACCAAAAAACGTTTTACATAATACAGCTCTCTTTCTCCATTATAATAAACGGCTGAGATTGGTTTTTTAGGACGCCATTTTTCCATCACAATCATATCATCATCAAAATGCATAGTCACTTCGGGAGTAACCGTTTTTAAAACACCTGACTGATTAATGATAAGCAATTTATCTTCACCTCTAAACTCACCTATTAATTCACCCCGTCCATCTACATTAATACGTTGTACTGTATCATCAAACCATATTTTTCTTGGTTTTAAGGTGGAAACACCTTTCTCTTTTAGCTCAACACGTTTTACAGGATATTTAGTAACCAAATTTCCTTTTGAAGCTCTTCCCTTTATAAGAATATCGGCAAAATCAATATCCCATTTTAATTTTTTAATACTACCTGCTTGTCTTAAATTTATTGCTACCACCTCAGCCTCTCCATTAGGATTTGCCGAAAAATATAGACAAACAGACCCTTTGTTACCATTGGTTAAATCATAGTCTCTGTCTCGCGTTATACTAGTTACCGCAAAACGCTTTATATATGAAGGTCCTTTTTTGCCATCGCGATAAATCATATTATAAATAGTACGCTTGTCTTTCTTCTTAAAAACGTCTACATGTATAATATCTTTACCTACAAAGGTTTTTGTATCTACTTTTGTCACCATCATTTTTCCTTCCTTAGTAAACACAATAATATCATCAATATCACTGCAGTCACAAACATACTCGTCACGTCTTAATGAGGTTCCTATAAAACCTTCTACCCGATTAACATAAAGCTTGGTATTTCTTATCACTACTTTGGTAGCATCTACATCATCAAAAGTTCTTATTTCTGTTTTACGCTCTCTTCCTTCTCCGTAATCTTTTTTAAGTCTTTTAAAATAATCAATAGCATACTCAATCAAGTGCGCTAAATGGTGTTTTACTTTAGCAATCTCTTCTTCTAAGGCTTCAATTTTTTGCTGCGCTTTGTCTATATCAAACTTTGAAATACGTTTAATTCTAATTTCGGTCAGTCTAACTATATCGTCTTCCGTTACCGCGCGTTTTAAATGTGTAATATGAGGTTGCAAACCTTTGTCAATAGCTGAAATAACACCTTCCCAAGTTTCTTCTTCCTCTATATCACGATAAATTCTATTCTCAATAAAAATGCGTTCTAATGAAGCAAAATGCCACTGCTCTTCAAATTCACCTAATTTTATTTCTAGTTCTTGCTTTAAAAGTTGAACGGTATTATCGGTGGAACGACGCAACATCTCTGATACCCCAATAAACAAAGGCTTATTATCTTCAATAACACAGCCTAAGGGCGAAATGGAAGACTCACAACTTGTAAAGGCGTATAAGGCATCAATAGTTTTGTCTGGTGAAAGTCCAGATGGCAGATGTATCAAAATCTCAACTTCGGCTGCTGTATTATCTTCTATTTTCTTAATCTTTATTTTGCCTTTGTCATTGGCTTTTAAAATAGAATCAATAAGTGACGATGTTGTGGTTCCAAAAGGCAATTCTGTAATAACGAGGGTATTTTTATCGCGTTGAGAAATCTTAGCTCTTACACGAACTTTTCCCCCGCGCATCCCATCATTATAGTTTGAAAAGTCTGCAATCCCGGCAGTTGGAAAATCAGGGTAAATGGTAAAACGCTTACCTTGAAGATGCTTTACAGAGGCATCAATAAGTTCAATAAAATTATGTGGTAATATTTTTGTAGACAAGCCAACAGCTATACCTTCACCTCCTTGAGCAAGAAGTAAAGGAAACATAACTGGTAGGTTTATGGGTTCTTTTCGTCTGCCATCATAACTGGCTTGCCACTCGGTAATTTTTGGGTTGTAAACTACATCTAAAGCAAATTTTGATAATCGGGCTTCAATATACCTAGAGGCCGCTGCACTATCTCCCGTTAAAATATTTCCCCAGTTACCTTGCGTATCAATTAAAAGGTCTTTTTGCCCTATTTGCACCATGGCATCTGCAATACTGGCATCACCATGCGGATGATATTGCATGGTATGCCCCACAATATTGGCCACTTTATTATACCTTCCATCATCAAGATCTTTCATGGAATGCATAATACGGCGTTGAACGGGCTTAAAACCATCTTCAATAGCTGGTACAGCGCGTTCTAAAATAACGTACGACGCATAGTCTAAAAACCAATCTTTATACATACCCGTAACTCGGGTAATGGTTTCTTTAGGTTCACTTTTTTCATTAAGTAATTCGTCGTCGTTTTCAATCATTAATTAGCTCAGTTTTTTAGGTTTTCCGTTTAGCATTACTTTTCCTTTTGTTTGCAGCCTGTGTACCTGCTCACTGCTGGTATGAATATAAAAATGCTGATAAGAACGTCTAACCTTAAACTCTCCGCTTTTATTGTATAACATAGTATTTAGTTTAGTCCCTATTTATGGGAATTTATATAAATTATTCTCTATACAAATTTAAGGTTTATACCAGATTTATCCATTAAAATTAACTAAATTTTCACCATTGACAGGCATGAAATTCACATCACCTTTATCACTCAACAACATCCATTTCAACCTTTAAATTATCAATAATAAACTCTTGCCTTGTTGGTGTGTTTTTTCCCATATAAAAGGCCAACAAATCGTCAATAGACATATTATCATCTAGCATAACAGGGTCTAACCGAATATCATCCCCTATAAAATGTTTAAACTCATCGGGTGAAATTTCACCCAATCCCTTAAATCGTGTTATTTCTGGTTTTGGCTTTAGTTTTTCAATAGCATTAACACGTTCTTCTTCTGAATAACAATAAATGGTTTCCTTCTTGTTTCTAACTCGAAACAACGGTGTTTGCAAAATATAAAGATGCCCTTCTTTAATTACCTCTGGAAAAAATTGTAAAAAGAAGGTTATTAATAACAATCTGATATGCATACCATCCACATCGGCATCTGTAGCTATCACCACATTATTATAGCGCAAATCTTCTAAAGACTCTTCAATATTTAATGCGGCTTGAAGTAAGTTAAATTCTTCATTTTCATAAACAATCTTTTTACTTAACCCATAGCAATTTAGCGGCTTTCCTTTTAAACTAAATACGGCCTGCGTATTTACATCTCTTGATTTGGTAATACTACCTGATGCTGAATCACCCTCAGTAATAAACAGGGTTGATTCAAGGTTTCTTTCATTTTTAGTATCGCCAAAATGCACCCTGCAATCTCTTAATTTTTTGTTATGAAGACTCGCTTTTTTGGCTCTATCTCTAGCCAGTTTTCTAATACCCGAAAGTTCTTTCCGCTCACGTTCAGCTTGAAGAATTTTTCTTTGAATTTTATCAGCGGTATCAGGATTTTTATGCAAATAATTATCGAGATACGTTTTTATAAAGTCATTCACATAAGTGCGTACCGTTGGGTAATCACCACCCATATCTGTTGAGCCTAACTTTGTTTTTGTTTGACTTTCAAAAACAGGTTCCATAACTTTAATAGCAATGGCACTAACGATTGATTTTCTTACATCGGAAGCATCATAAGCTTTACCGTAATATTCTCGGATTGTTTTTACAATAGCTTCTCTAAATGCATTTAAGTGGGTACCTCCTTGTGTGGTATTCTGCCCATTTACAAAACTGTTGTATTCTTCACTATACTGCGTTTTACTATGGGTAAGCGCTACTTCAATATCATCACCTCTTAAGTGAATAATGGGATATAATAAATCAGATTCATTTATTTTTTCTGCCAATAAATCCTTTAATCCGTTTTCACTAAAATACTTTTCGCCATTAAAAACAATGGTTAACCCTGGATTTAAGTACACATAGTTTTTAAGCATTTTAACCACATACTCACTTCGGAATTTGTAATGCTTAAAAATGGTCTCATCTGGCACAAAAGACACTTTAGTACCCTTTCTCCTTGAGGTTTCTTCTAAAAATTCTTGGTTTGTTAAACTACCTTTCTCAAACTCGGCAGAAGCACTTTTGTTGTCTCGTGTAGATTCCACTCTAAAATAGGCAGACAAGGCATTTACTGCTTTTGTACCAACGCCATTTAACCCTACAGATTTCTTAAACGCTTTAGAGTCATATTTTCCTCCTGTATTCATTTTAGAAACCACATCAACCACCTTTCCTAAGGGAATACCTCGACCATAATCACGCACAGTCACTTTACTTCCTTGAATGGATATCTCTATAGTTTTTCCTGCACCCATGACAAATTCATCTATGGAGTTATCTAAAACTTCCTTGAGAAGAATGTAAATACCATCATCTGGTGACGACCCATCTCCCAGTTTTCCAATATACATTCCTGGCCGCATTCTAATATGCTCTTTCCAGTCTAATGAACGAATATTTTCTTCGGTGTAATTGGATTGTTCAGCCATTAAATATGGGGTGTGTTTTTAAGATAGAACGCTAATATAGCATAACCATTTAAAAAATAAAATACCCGTTAAACAAAGTAATTAACAATAACTTTTGATTTTTGTTGAGAACATACGTAATATCTCCTAGCCTTTTTTTAAAGACACTACTAATATACCTACAATAACCACCAGTGCTCCAATTAATTGAACCCACGTTAACACTTCTCCTAAAAAAATCACCGCTAAAACAATAGTGGATATTGGGCCAATCCCAGCTACAATTGCAAAATTTGAAGAACTAATTCTTTTAATGGAAGCTGATATTAAAAACGAAGGAATCACCGTAGCAAATACCGCAATGAGCAATCCTAAAACATAAACTTGCCACGAAAAACAAAAAAAATCTGTTTGGCTAACCAAACTATAATGAACAAAAACGCAAACACAGGACACCATCATTGCATAAGCTGTAAATTTTACCACTCCAAACTTAGGTATTAACCAACCACTTCCTACCAAATAAGAAGCATAGGTAATGGCGCTCAACAAAATAAAACCACCGCCAAGTAAAACCTGTATCCCCACCTCTCCCACTTCTTCCCAGAACGCTATTACAACACCAAAATAAGTTAATAGTATAGCCATGATCTGTGTTTTACTAATGCGTTGTTTAAATATCAATTTATTAAAAAATAACACCAAGGTTGGATAGACAAATAAAATAATACGCTCTAAACTAGCTTTGATATAGGTAAGCCCTATAAAATCAAAATAGCTTGCTAAGTAATACCCTATAAAACCAAACACAAACAACCAAAAATAGTCCCTCCTTTGTAATCGAATTACAGTGTTTTTGTTTTTATAATAGAGTGCAATAATCACATAAAATGGAAACGCAAACAGCATTCTAAATAACAATATACTTACGGCATCAGCTCCGTAATTATAAGCGAGTTTAACCATGACGGCTTTAGATGAAAAAAGCACAACACCTAAAACACCGAGAACAACACCATACCAAAATCCTGTCTTTGTTTGCATGCTACGAAGGTAGTATGCTTCAAATCTCTAAATGTATAACACAAATATAATTTACAACGTTCAAGCACGCTAAAACTGAATCAAGAAACACACAGACACAAAAAAAGCACCTCATTTGAGATGCTTTATAAATTTAAAACAGTGACCGTTATACATTAAAAAGAAAATGCATCACATCTCCATCTTTAACTATATAATTTTTACCTTCAACACGCATTTTTCCGGCTTCCTTTACCTTAGATTCACTACCATACTGCACATAATCATCATATGCAATAACTTCGGCTCGAATAAATCCTTTTTCAAAATCGGTATGGATAACACCTGCCGCTTGAGGTGCCGTAGCTCCAATACCAACAGTCCATGCTCTGACCTCTTTTACACCTGCCGTAAAATACGTTTGTTGATTTAAAAGCTTATAAGCCCCCCTAATTAATTTAGCAGAACCAGCCTCATCTAAACCTATATCTTGAAGAAACATTTGACGTTCTTCATAATCATCTAACTCATTAATATCTGCTTCTGTTCCAACAGCCAACACCAAAACTTCAGCATTTTCATCTTTTACAGCTTCTTTTACCTGTTCAACATAAGCATTTCCTGAAACTGCCGATCCTTCATCAACATTACAAACATACATGACAGGCTTATCTGTTATAAACTGTGATGGTTTTACAAAATCATTATAATCATCTTCACTAAACTCTAAGGCTCTGACCGATTTTCCAGCTTCAAGTCCTTCTTTAATCTTTAGCAAAACTTCTTGTTCTTTTTGAGCTTCTTTGTTTCCTGTTTTTGCAGCTCTTTTAACCTTGTCTAGTTTTTTTTCAGCCGTTTCTAAATCTTTCAGTTGAAGCTCCATATCAATGGTTTCCTTATCTCTAATAGGATTGATATTTCCTTCAACATGTACAATATTATCGTTATCAAAACAACGTAAAACATGCAAAATAGCATCCGTTTCTCTAATATTGGCCAAAAATTGGTTACCAAGACCTTCTCCTTTGCTAGCCCCTTTTACAAGTCCCGCAATATCAACAATTTCAACCGTCGCTGGCAAAACACGCTCTGGGTTAACTAAGGATTCTAACTTGGCCAGTCTAGGATCTGGTACATTTACCACACCAATATTAGGTTCTATGGTACAAAATGGAAAATTTGCACTTTGTGCTTTAGCGTTTGATAAACAATTAAATAGTGTTGATTTCCCTACATTTGGTAATCCGACGATGCCTGCTTTCATTAAAATTTTATTTATTAATTCCCGCCAAAACGAAAATCTATATTTTGCGAGTGCAAATGTAGGCATTTCCTTGATTATTTTTTGTAACATTTTGTTGCTTTAATCGTTGATTGATTATAAATCATCTTCTATGAAAAAGATTTACTTTTTCCTTATCGCTATAACATGGCACTTTAGTTGTTTTTCGCAACATATTACAGCTCAGCTTATAGATAAAAACAACGGCCGCTCTATTCCATATGCCTCAATAAAAACAGGAGTTTACAAGGGAGTCATTTCTAACGAAGAAGGGTATTTCACTATTTATTCGGAAAACAACAATATAAAATCGGTCACGATTTCATGCTTAGGATACCTAAATAAAACAATTTCCATTGACGACATAATCGCTTTTAATTACATTATAAAACTTGAAGAAGCCGTACATAAACTCAATGCGGTATACCTAAGCAACAAACCACCAAACGCCGACTCTATTATTGCTAAGGTAAAAGCGCATACACCTATAAATTACAAATCTGAATTAAACCACTATGCCATTTTCAGAAGAACTACAGACTACATTGATTTTAAAAGTTTAGAATTTGAAATTGAAAAAGCGTCACATATTAAAAAACATCAGCTAGAAGCCGCAAACAAAAGTTTAAATGCGCTATCAAACAAAATAAAAAATAGTGACATCAAAGAATTTGCCGACTTAAAAGGTGAGCTTTATGTTTTAGATAAAGACAGTTCAAAACTCGAGGTAGAAAAAGCGACTAAGCTATTAGATCACAAAAACGACTTTTCTATGGAAGAGGTTCAAGACAAAGCCCAAAACTTAGTTTTAGAATACCTTGACACTACTAAAACCTATAAATTAAAAACTGGACTTTTCAAAATAGAAGACTCACTCGCCTTAAACAAGGGTGATTTTAAAGACGAACATAACAAAAACGAATATAAAACAGCGAGCTTAAACAAAAAGCTACGATCATTTTTAAAGCGCGCCCAATATTATGATAATTCATTTTTATTTAAACTATTAGATTTTGAGTATTACAATTTTAAATACCAAAACATGACCTATGACAATAATGAACTTACCTACATTATTCATTTTACGCCTAAAAAAAGTAAAGCCAAGTACACTGGCAAAATTTATGTAAATCAAAACACCTACGCCATCACCAGACTAGACTATGCGTTTTATAAAAACAGACATGGTGACAAATTAAACTTAAAGTTCCTACTAGGTATAAAATTTAATGAAAATATGAGTGAAGGCACTCTACTTTTTAAAAAAGACAGCAATAATATGTATCACCCCAAATATTTAAAACGTACGAATGGAAGTTACTTTTACGTGAATCGTGATGTTAAATTCATAGAAAACACCCATGCCAAAAAGAAAGTAAACTTTTCTTTTAAACTTGAAGGTGATGCCCGAAATAAGGAAGAGCTATTATTCATTTCGAGTAATGAATTGACCTTAGATGATTTTAATTCTATAAAACAAGACTCCATTGTAACTTTTTCTGTTTTAAGCACATTTGACAAAACGCTATGGGAGAAAGAAGAAACCTTAGAACCTTCAACTGAAATGAAAACATTTTCAACCACAGATTAAGCTTTTTTATAAAGAACTCAATCATTTACAAAGATGAATAAATTTCCTTTTTTAAAATGAATTTCAACTAAATTGCTTATCGCCTTATTTCTGGTACCTATTCTTTGACCGAAAATTAAAGTTTCGTTTTTAAGTGGATATTGCAATCCTGTTGTTTTAACACCTTTAGCTTCATGCATAGGCACCAATGATATGGTTTTCCCTTTGCTCATCTCTATTTTAGTATACGGTGTTGCCAAAAAATAATACCCATGATTATCAAAAAAGACAAGATCTAATTTATTTCTCCAATGAACAGCCGTATGCAAGTTTCCTAAAAAGTGATCTTGTTCCTTACCACTTGCCCCAAACACATCAATACAATTATACCCCTTATTAAACAAAATATCCAGAATCTTATCAAAATCGGTATAGTCTTGATCTGGGGTATGAATAATTTCAATATTCTCAGGGCTTTCTTTTAGCGAGTCTAAATCACCATTAATAAAGTCTGGCGTTATATCATGCTTCTTCAATGTCCAATACGCACCATCTGTTGCACAAACCAAATCATAACCATCTACAGCAGGAAAAGCATGGGGAACTTCTCCGTTTAATAGCAACAAAACTTTTTTTGATTTCATAATTCAAAAATAAACAATAAGGGAATAAAAAAATCCTGAGTTTTTAACTCAGGATTTCAATTTTATAATCAATCAACAACTTTTTTATTCATCAGGATGCATAAAACGTTGTTTTGCTAGTAACTCCTCTTCTGTTTCAACATGATCTTCATCGGGTACACAACAGTCTACAGGACAAACAGCAGCACATTGTGGCTCATCATGAAACCCTTTACACTCAGTACATTTATCTGGCACAATATAGTATAGCTCATCACTAATAGGTTCTTGAGCTTCATCGGCATCTACCTCTGTACCGTTTGTTAAAACTACCGTACCTTCTAAACTAGTCCCATCTTTGTAGCGCCAATCGTCCGCCCCTTCATATATTGCCGTATTTGGGCATTCGGGTTCACATGCACCACAATTTATACATTCGTCTGTTATAATAATTGCCATAGCGTTTTTTTCTTTCTAAATTTGCAGTTGCAAAAATAAAGCCAAAACCGTTCATAACCAAATTCAGAATGCAATTACAAGACAGAATTGATGCTTTTGTAAAATTAGGAGATTTTTTAAGGCAATTTTCTAATGAAGATATACAAAAAGACCATAATATTGAACACAACAACATATTCTTTGACGGCTTTAAGCATCAACTTAAATTAGCAAAAGAACATAATGGGTGGTTTACCCCAGAAAATATAAGGTTTTCTATAAAATCATGGAGTGATGCCTTAACCCTAAAAAACCTAACTACTTGGTTAAAGCCTTATAACATAAATCAATTAAATCCAAGGACGGTGGCCATTATTATGGCTGGAAATATTCCTTTAGTAGGCTTTCATGATTTTTTGTCTGTGCTCATTACAGGACATAGTGTCTTAGTAAAACAATCCTCAAATGACAAGCAGTTACTCCCATTTTTAGCCAAATATTTAGAGTATGTTGAACCACAATTTAAAGGACATATTGTTTTTACAGAAGAAAAAGTAGAACATTTTGATGCCGTTATTGCCACTGGCAGTAACAACACCGCGCGCTATTTTGAATATTATTTTAAAAACAAACCCGCTATAATAAGAAACAACAGAAACTCGGTTGCTATTTTAACTGGAAATGAAACTGAAAACGACTTAAAAAACCTATCAGAAGATATTTTTAGATATTATGGTTTGGGTTGCAGAAACGTTTCAAAACTTTTTGTCCCACATGGGTATGATTTTCAGGCGTTTTTTGAAGCTATTTATCATTGGCATCCAATTATGGACAGCGCCAAATATGCTAACAATTACGATTACAATAAAGCCGTGTATTTAATGAGTGAATTTGATATGCTTGAAAACGGTTTTTTTATGATAAAGGAAGATAAAAGTTTTGCCTCTCCCATTGCCACACTTTTTTATGAAACATACCATGATATTTCTCAGTTAAAAGAAGAAATTTCAGCAAAAAAAGATCAAATTCAATGCATTGTGGCTAACGGATTTTCTGAAAACGAAGTACCCTTTGGAGCCACTCAAAAACCCAAACTTTGGGATTATGCGGATGATGTAGATTCCGTTGAATTTTTATTAGCAATTTGACGAAAAAATTATGGAATTTTTAGTATAATTTCTTGAATTAATTAGGAACTTTGCATCCTAATTTTTATTAAAAAAAATGAAAAAACACAACTTCAGCGCAGGACCAAGTATTTTACCACCAGAAGTTTTATTGAAAGCTTCACAAGCCATTGTTGATTATAATAATTCAGGGTTATCCATTATAGAAATATCTCACAGAAGCAAAGATTTTGTTGATGTTATGGAAAACGCCAGAGCCCTAGCTTTAGAGCTTTTAGGACTGGAAGGAAAAGGTTATAAAGCTTTGTTTCTGCAAGGAGGC
Source organism: Allotamlana fucoidanivorans (assembly GCF_045788535.1). GTDB lineage: Bacteria > Bacteroidota > Bacteroidia > Flavobacteriales > Flavobacteriaceae > Allotamlana > Allotamlana fucoidanivorans. The sequence goes on from NZ_CP074074.1 coordinate 157,012, forward strand.
GCTAGCACCCAATTCTTAATGGTAGCCATGAATCTTTTAGAAAAAAGAGCAGGGTACCTAAACACTGGCGCATGGAGTACTAAAGCTATTAAAGAAGCTAAAAAATTAGATGACATTTATGAAGTGGCTTCTTCGGCTGATGCCAACTTCAATTATATTCCAAAAGGATTTGACGTACCTTCAGATTATGATTACCTGCACTGTACTTCAAACAACACCATTTTTGGAACACAATTAAAACAAATTCCTCAAGTAGACATTCCTTTGGTTTGCGATATGAGTAGTGATATTTATTCACGAAACATTGATTATAGTAAATTTGATTTAATCTACGCCGGAGCTCAAAAAAACATGGGACCAGCAGGAACGACTTTAGTGATAGTAAAAGAAGATATTTTAGGAAAAGTGTCAAGAGATATTCCTTCTATTATGGATTACAAACTACACATTAAAAGTGGCAGTATGCTAAACACTCCTCCTGTATTTGCTGTGTATACTTCTATGCTTACTTTAGAGTGGTTGAAAGCAAAAGGAGGCGTAGCAGCAATAGAAAAAGAAAACGAAAAGAAAGCTAGTTTAATGTATTCTGAAATTGACTTAAATCCATTATTTAAAGGGTTTGCTGCCAAAGAAGATCGTTCAATGATGAATGCTACATTCAACCTTACTAATGACAATTTAAAAGAAACATTTGAAACCATGTTGGTTGAAGCAGGAATTAGTGGTGTAAACGGTCATAGAAGTGTTGGTGGATACAGAGCTTCAATGTACAACGCCTTACCTTTAGAAAGCGTAAAAGCGTTAGTAGAAGTTATGAGCGAATTAGAAAGTAAAGCTTAATTAATCTCAATAATATTTTCGCTTGTGCGGAAATGAAAAACAAAACAATGAAAGTATTAGCAAACGACGGTATTTCACAAAGTGGTATTGATGCCTTAGAAAAGGAAGGATATGAAGTAATCACTACAACAGTAGCTCAAGAACAACTTATAAATTATATCAATGAAAATGATATAGTGGTTTTATTAGTGCGTAGTGCTACTACAGTACGTAAAGACTTAATTGATGCCTGTCCTGGACTAAAAATTATTGGTCGCGGCGGTGTTGGTATGGATAATATTGATGTTGAATATGCCCGTGAAAAAGGACTAAGCGTGATAAATACACCTGCGGCTTCATCACATTCTGTAGCTGAGTTGGTTTTTGGTCACTTATATGGCTTAGCCCGTTTTTTACACAATGCTAACAGAGAAATGCCTCTTGAAGGTGATAGTAATTTTAAAGGTTTAAAGAAAGCTTATGCAAAAGGTACTGAGCTAAAAGGCAAAACACTTGGTGTTTTAGGGTTTGGTCGTATTGGTCAAGCTACTGCCAAAGTGGCTTTAGGTGCTGGCATGAAAGTAGTGGCTTTTGATCCGTTTTTAGAAGAAGCCAACCTAGAATTAGAATTCTTTGATGGTCAAAAAGTAAGTTTTGATATTAAAACAATTTCTAAAGAAGAGGTTTTAAAACAAGCCGATTTTATCACACTTCATGTTCCTGCTCAAAAAGACTATGTTATTGATGAAGCCGAGTTTAGCATAATGAAAGATGGCGTAATCATAGCTAATGCTGCCCGTGGTGGTGTAGTTAATGAAGTGGCTCTTGTAAAAGCTATTGAAAGCGGAAAAGTAGCTAGAGCTGCCCTTGACGTTTTTGAAAAAGAACCAAAACCAGAAATTCAATTATTAATGAACCCTGCTTTATCATTAACCCCTCATACTGGAGCTGCAACTAACGAAGCTCAAGATAGAATTGGAGTTGAATTAGCTGAACAAATCGTTAATATTTTAGGATAAATAACATATTATAAATTCTTAGAAAAGAATTTTAAAAGTCAAAAAAGCCTCTGAATTATAAACCAGAGGCTTTTTCTTTTCAAAAAGGTATGTGACTTCACATATAAATAAGTGTCCTACTAGCAAATGTGAACTCTTTTTTTGTACCTTGATAATTCAAAACTTTTAATTTTAAATTAAATATCATGTCTGGAATCTTAGATTTATTAAACAGTGATTTGGGAAAAACAATAATAAGTGGTGTTTCAAATCAAACCAATCAACCACAAAACAAAACACAAGACGTATTAATCATGGCATTACCTGTTTTAATGACTGCCATGAAGAAAAATGCCACTTCCCAACAAGGTGCTGAAGGCTTATTGAACGCTTTAAACAACAAACATGACGGTAGTATTCTAGATAACTTGGGAGGCTTATTTAATGGTGGTGTAGACTCTAGTGTTATAGATGATGGTAGTAAAATATTGGGGCATGTATTAGGACAAAAACAAAGCAGAGTTGAAAACACCTTAGGCGCCAAAGTAGGAATGGATGCAGACACTGTGGCTCAAATATTAAAAATAGCCGCTCCTATTTTAATGGGATTACTTGGCAAACAAACCAGACAACAGAATGTAAACTCGTCTGGCGGCATAGAAAACTTAATTGGCGGCTTATTGAGCAATAACTCAGCCAGCCAAGAACAAAGTTTTTTAGAATCTATTCTTGATGCTGACGGAGACGGAAGTGTTATTGATGACGTGGCAGGTATGGTCCTTGGAAGCGACAAAAAGAAAGGTGGACTAAGCGGCATGCTTGGAGGTCTTTTTGGAGGAAAATAATACAAAGTAAAAGCTTAACAACATAGTTGTTGGGCTTACTTTTTTGTTAAACCCATCAAAAAGCACATAGTGCTTCTATCGATATTTTGTATATTTTACTCAATGACACTTACCATTGACGCATTCTTACTTTATTAAGAAGATGTTCTATCATACATTTGGTAAAAATCATGTCATCTAATTATGAAAAATATCATTTACATAATATCTGTTGTTCTAGTGGCTCTTGGCTGCCATACTAGTAAAACACCTCATCATAACTCAAAACCCCCAGAGCAACTTGAAGCATTAAAGCAAAACGATACTGTAAAAATTGTTAATGAAGCTGTTGAATATGAAATTATCATCATTGAACCTGGTTTTAATTTTTGGGTAGCTAGTAGAGCAAAGCCCAGAGGATTTTACTCGCAAAGCTTTTTAGAAAACAGAAACCAGTTATTTGTTATAGAATGGAATCAGCGTGTATTACAACCTGGAAGATATAATTCTAATCTATATGAAATGCAAATTGACTATCAACCAGATATTGATTATGGTTATGAGGTTAACTATTTGCTCTATAACTACTTTATATACTTTCAATTAACCTACAATCAAAGATTAGGACCATTTGTTCCTAGAATTTAATATTGTTTTATTTATTTTTGCTACCAAATTAATATTGTGAAAAAACTAAAACAACGTTGGGGCGTTGACAGTAATTGGCAAATTGCAGTGATTTTTGTTGTATTTGCCATAACAGGTTCAACGGCCTCATATATAGGAAAACCTATTTTAAACTTTCTTAGCATTACCACAGAATCCTTTGGATCATTCGGGTATTGGACCTTTCGTATCATACTATTATTTATTGTTTATCAAATTATGCTTGTTTGTTACGGATGGCTGTTTGGGCAATTTGAGTTCTTTTGGAATTTTGAAAAGAAAATGCTACGTAGATTAGGCTTAAAACGCTTTGTTGATTAATGCATCATACTAAGAAACATATGCACGTACCATTAATAGCCTTATTCTTTTTAGGGCTATTATTGTTTCCTACAAGTATTAGTTTCTATCATGTTTTTCAACATCATAAGCATGACATATGTATTGGCGATGATTCTACACATATACATCAAGTAGATTTAGATTGTGAGTACAATAAATTTAAGATTCATACAAATTACACCTTTCCTAAACTTTGGGTTGCTATTTTCAGTAAAAAACAGTTTCCTGAAGAAATCATTTCATATTACTTCTTTTTAAGTAAATATCAACATTTACATTTTTCCTTAAGGGGTCCTCCTTCTTTAGTTTAATACAATCATACTGCTAACTTTTTAGCACAACCGTTTATTAAACTAAATCATAAATTATGAAATATTACATATATCTCATGCTCTTTTTTGTATTTGTAAACATGGAAGGGCAAAACACTATTCAAGGTATTATTACTGATGCCGAAACTAATAAAACATTAGAATTAGTAAATATTTATATCTCTGAACTGGAAAAAGGTACTGCATCAAATCAAGAAGGGAAATTTACTATAAACAACATACCCTCAGGGAATTACTCAATTTTATTTTCAATGATTGGTTATGAAAATCAATCTTTAAAACTAAAAATTCCTACAGAAGAAACTTTAAACATAGTACTTAACCCTACTGCGATAGAAATGGAAAGCATAATCATTTCTACTCCGTTTCATAAGCTGCAAAGTGAGAATGTCATGAAAGTAGAACATGAAACTATAAAAGAGTTAAGAACCCAAGGCGCCATAACACTTGCCGATGGTATTTCAAATGTTGCTGGTGTAGAAAATATTTCAACAGGTGTAGGTATTGGTAAACCCGTAATAAGAGGATTAAGCTCAAACCGTGTGCTTGTATACGCCCAAGGTGTTCGTTTAGAAAATCAACAATTTGGCGGTGAGCATGGTTTAGGTGTAAATGATGCGGGTATTGAAAGTATCGAGGTTATAAAAGGACCGGCTTCACTGCTTTATGGTAGTGATGCCATTGGAGGCGTGCTTTATTTAAATCCAGAACGTTTTGCTTATGCAGGGACTTCTGAAGGTGATGTGCGTGCCATGTATTTTAGTAGCACCGAAGGTTTTAATACCTCAGCAGGATACAGAGCCTCTGATGAGCGTTTTAAGTTTCTTTTCAGAGGAAGCGTAGCAGAGCATTCAGATTATGACACCAAAGCGTATCGTGTTACCAACACGCGCTTTAACGAAAAAGATTTTAAAGCTGGTGTTGGCTATCAAGTCAATACCTTTAAAACAGAATTTAGGTATAATGTGAATAATTCTAAACTAGGTATACCTGAAGAGGTTGAAGAACAAAGCTTAAATAAAACGCCTTTATTACCTTTTCAAGACATCACCAATCATGTTTTTAGTTCAAAATCTACCGTATTCTTTAATGATTCTAAACTTAACGTCAATCTAGGATACATATACAACGACAGAAAAGAATTTGACGACCACCATCATGATGAGCACGATGACCATGACGATGATGAAGAAGAGGAAGAAGATGATGATCACGACCATGAGGATGAAACCGATCTACACCCTGAGCTTCAAATGAAATTAAAAACGGCCAATTACAACATTCAATATCACTTACCTGAATTTGGAAAATTTGAAATCATTGCAGGTGTTCAAGGCATGTATCAGCGAAACACCAATTATGGGGAAGAACAGCTCATCCCAGATGCTGTGACCTTTGACACAGGTATATTTGCTACGTCTCACATCCATTTTGAAACTTTCGATATACAAATAGGTGGGCGTTTTGATAAACGCCATATTGAAAACTTAGAAGGTAAATACAGAAAGTTTAATAGTGTCAATGGTGCCTTTGGAGTAAAAACAAATATCGCCAAAAACCTAACTGCCAGAGTTAATCTGGCAACGGGATTCCGTGCTCCCAATTTAGCTGAATTGGCATCAAACGGTTTTCATTCAGGTGCTAACAGGATTGAAATTGGTAATCCTGATCTTAACAATGAGGAAAATTTTCAAACAGATGTTACTCTAGAATATAAAAATAAACACTTAGAGTTTTTTATAAACGGGTTTTTAAATCAAATTAACAAGTACATCTACCTATCTCCAACAGGCGAGGTAATAAATGACCGTCCTGTTTATCAATACGCGCAAAATAATGCACATTTGTATGGTGGCGAATTTGGTTTTCATTTACACCCACATCCGTTGGATTGGCTACATTATGAAAACTCTTTTGAAACCGTTACTGGTATTCAGGAAAACAAAGACTATTTACCATTAATTCCTGCAAATACAGTAAAAAACACCATTAGAGTTGAGTTTGACAGAAATTGGATAGATAAAGGCTATGCTTTTATAAAAGCACAATCTACTTTTAATATGACCAATGTAGCACCAAATGAACTTGAAACCTCAGGTTATACGCTTTGGAGCGCTGGCTTAGGAGGTACTTTCAACCTTTTTAACCGAGAACTTACCGTTACCATTGCAGGTACAAATCTTACAGATAAAACCTATATAAGTCATTTATCAAGACTGAGACCCGATGGTATTTTTAATATGGGAAGAAATATTAATATAGGTCTTACCTATAGCTTATAACTCAAATAAAAATGATATATTGAAACGTCATTTGTTTCAATATATCATTTTTGATTTATGAAATTTAAACTCATCATTATAGGGTTACTTTTAACCCTTCATACCATTTCTGCACAACAAGATAAAAAACCAAAAGTTGCTTTAGTTTTAAGTGGTGGCGGCGCTAAAGGTGTGGCTCACATACCTGTTTTACAAAAACTTGATAGTTTAGGTATTGTACCCGATTTAGTGGTTGGAACCAGTATGGGCAGTGTTATTGGTGGTCTTTATGCCGCGGGGTATTCTGGTGATGAGATTGAAAAACTAACCATGCAGGTTGATTGGGATGACATTCTTGGCGGAACCGTTGCCATGCGTAGTGTTGGCATACAAGAAAAAAGTGAATTTAACAGGTATTTAGTTAACCTAGAGGTGATTGATGGTAAGCCTAAAATAAAACCAGCCCTATTAAAAGATCAAAATTTAAGAGAACTATTAACCATTTTATTATACCCCGTTTATCGTGTTCAGGATTTTGACAAACTCCCTATCCCATTTCGTTCTGTAACAACCGATTTGGTACACGGAAAGCAAATAGTGATTAAAGAAGGTTCATTGAGTTTGGCTATTAGAGCGAGTATGTCAATCCCTAGTATTTTTGAACCTGTAAGGTATAATGGCACCTTGTTGGTTGATGGCGGTGTTTTAAATAATTTCCCCACAGATGTTGCTAAAGCATTAGGTGCCGACATTATTATAGGAAGTGATGTTGGTGGCGGTATGGAACCTCTTGAAAATCTTAATAATATTACTACTATTTTATTTCAAACCTCAATGATGACTAGCAACATAAAAAATCCTGCTAATCAGAAATTGTGTGATGTTCTAATAGACCACTACCCTAACCTAACCTATTCCACTCAAGATTTTATAAAAAGTCCTGAAATTTACAAAGAAGGTCTCATTGAAAGCCATAAAAAATTACCTGAGTTAGTTGCGCTGTCTCAAAGGCTTAAAACATATAAACAACGCCAGCATGAACTGCCCGAGGTTAAAGATGAATTTTATTTTGATGCTATTGAGTATCATGGCATTAGTGCTCAAAATATGAGCTTATTTCAGGCTAGAATGAATATTTATCCTAAAACGAAATATACCTCGGCAGAATTGAAAGCAGCCGTTGACAAGGCTATGGGTACTGAAATATTCAATCAAATAACTTATCATTTAAAATTGAGTGACCATGAAACTGTTCTTGTGCTAAAAGGTTATGAAAAAGCTAAAAGTCAATTGAGTGGTACCATTCATTATGATTCCAATCAAGGCGTTGGTCTCGTTTTAAATTACACCAGAAGAAATGTTTTTGGTTATTCATCACGCTTACTTTTAGGGGCTGATATTGCTGAACAACCTAAATTTAGAATAGACTATCAGCAAAATGTAGGTAAAACAAAACAGTGGTGGTGGCGTACCTATGCTTTTGGTCAAAAATCAAAACAAAGACATTATATAAATGGTAAACTAGGTGAAGAATTGTCAAGCAATTATTTCAGGTCGAATATTCAACTGAACAAAGATTTAAATCCTTTATTCAGTTACGTTGGTTTTGATTTCAACTATGAGCATAATAAAATAAAACCAAGAACTGACCCGAGTATTAATAATAACATTTATGATTTAAGACGCTATGCAAGCAACACTATAGAACTGAGTTTTTATTTTATAAAGAACAGCATGAATAAAGTGTTCTTTCCAACCAATGGTTCTGCACTTAATATGCGTTTATCCAGATCTTTTTATAACCGTGTTAATGTGCAATTTGATGAAAATTTTGAATTTAATATCTCAGGAAAAACAAATAATTTCACCAAGTTTAGCCTCGATTATGAAAAACGCTTGCCTCTTTCAAATCACTTATCTTTTGTAGTGGGATTAACCTCTGGGTTAACTTTTATTGACAAGCTCAGCGACCATCAAGTATCATATGCTGAATACGGACAAGGTGCTCAATATACTCTAGGAGGTTTTTTACCTCAAAACAGACGCGATTCATACAATTTTAATGGTTTGGGTGATTATAGCCTTCTCGTTCCCCAATTCTTAAAAGTTCGTACTGCTTTACAGACAAACCCCTTAAGAAATATATACATCACACCCTATCTTAATTTAGCCACAGTTGGTTTTAATCAAGCAGATAGCTTTCTAAAGGAAATGGTTTCTCCCAACATCAATGCTAAATGGATTGATACATCTGAAACCAGTTTTCTAGTTTCAGTGGGTTCTTCGTTTTCATACCACTCTATATTAGGCCCGGTCAATTTTGATTTTTCTTATGTTAACCATAAAAAAGGGTTACCCCTCTTCTTTAATGTCGGTTTAAATTTAAACATTCAAGACTAGACATTTAAGAACAAAAAAAAGAGTCTATGATAAATACCTAGACCCTTTTTTTTGATTTATAAACCTCTTATTCCTATCTAGAATAATTAGGTGATTCTTTGGTAATGGTTACATCATGCGGATGACTTTCGTTTATTCCACTTGCAGTAATCTTAACAAATTGTCCAGTTTCTTTAAGCGTTTCAATATCCTTTGCCCCACAGTACCCCATACCTGCACGTAAACCACCTATAAACTGGTGAATACTTTCAAACAAATCACCTTTATAGGGTACTCTGCCAACAATACCTTCTGGTACTAATTTTTTAATATCATCTTCTACATCCTGGAAATAACGATCTTTACTACCTTCTTTCATAGCTTCAACAGATCCCATACCTCTATATGATTTGAACTTACGTCCTTCATAAATAATAGTTTCCCCTGGGGATTCTTTAGTTCCTGCTAATAGCGACCCTAACATTACTGTATCTGCTCCCGCAGCAATAGCTTTAGGAATATCTCCGGTATATCTAATACCGCCATCAGCAATCACAGGCACGCCTGTTCCTTTAATTGCGGCAGACACCTCTAAAACAGCTGAGAACTGAGGAAAACCAACGCCTGCAACAACACGTGTAGTACAAATAGACCCTGGACCAATACCAACCTTTACAGCATCTGCACCAGCTTCAACTAAGTATTTTGCTGCTGCACCCGTTGCAATATTTCCAACAATAACATCAAGCTCAGGAAACTTAATCTTTAGTTCTTTTAAAACGCCTACTACACCTTTGGTATGCCCATGCGCTGTATCAATGACAACTGCATCAACACCAGCATTTACAAGCGCTTCGGCTCGATCTACAGCGTCGCCAGTCACTCCAATAGCCGCAGCCACACGTAACCGACCGTATTGATCTTTATTTGCGTTAGGCTTTTGGCTTAATTTTGTAATATCTCTAAACGTAATTAAACCTGATAACTTATAATGATCATCAACAATAAGTAGCTTTTCTATTTTATTGTTTTGAAGTATAATTTCAGCATCTTTAAGAGAAGTTCCAACCGCAGCGGTTACCAGATTTTCTCCAGTCATTACCTCTGTAATCGGTTTTTTATTATCGTGTTCAAAGCGCAAATCACGATTTGTTACAATACCTTTTAGCGTATTGTCTTCAGCAACAATAGGAATACCTCCAATACCGTGCTCAGCCATATGCTGTTTGGCATCAAAAACAGTAGCTGTAAGTGGTAATGTCACTGGATCTATAATCATACCGCTCTCTGCACGTTTTACACGTCTCACCTTCATGGCTTGCGCCTCAATAGTCATATTTTTATGCAACACACCAATACCGCCTTCTTGCGCCATGGCAATAGCCATTTTGCTTTCGGTTACCGTATCCATAGCCGCAGATATGATAGGTACGTTAATGGTAATGTTTCTTGTAAATTTGGTTTGTATGTTAACTTCTCTTGGAAGCACTTCAGAAAAAGCCGGAACTAATAGAACGTCATCGTAGGTTAGGCCTTCTCCTACTATTTTATTTTGATGTGCAGTCATGATGCAATTACAGTTATAATTGCGTGCAAATATACACATTTTTTTCGTTTGAATTGTTAACACAATCTAAAATACTATACATGTTAAAGCACAGTAATTTCTATTGAAAATGCTTTGCATTTTTCATGATAAATACAGAGAATTGTATTTTATAGTCTAGCTATTCAAGAATTTAAGATTTCTTGAAAAGAGACAGTATAAAGATGTGTAGAAAAAATGGAGAGAACTTTTTTATTAGTGTTTTCTAAATAACTGAATTAGTACTAATACTACAGATCCTGAAAAGGATAAAGTCATAAGCAGACCTGAAAACATGACAATATATTTCATCCAGAGCATACCAGACCAGAGTAAGTATAACCCGCCAAAGGTAAGCACAACCGATATAAACGGTTCTATCATTAAAAATAATTTTATTTTCTTTTGAAGCTTAGTAGTAGATACTATAAGCGCTAACAAAAAGAAAATAATAGACATAGATAAGATATGATTATGAACCAGAGTGAGCATTTCTTGATCGCTTTTTTTAAAACGCATGACCGCTGCATTTTCATCATCTTCATTACCTAAATACTGTTCTTCAATACCATTAGGGTTTGCTGATGAGGTTTCTTCTACAAATAACAAGCCTGTAAAAAAGCCAATACTTAAAACAACTAAAAACACCCCAATTAACAGCTTAATCTCTTTTGGAAAGGTAAATAGTAATCCGTTTAAGTTCATTTACAAAAGAGATTTGCTTTGAATGATTTTCAAAGATTTTAATAAATTATTCATGGCATTGGTCATAGATCTTACAGAGATTGTAGCCCCCGAGATAGCCATAATATTATCACCATAATCTAATTGATCGCCACCTTGTTTTCCTGTAAACTGTTTTAACCAACGCGAACTACCTATTTCACCTCCATACTCTTCTCTATAAACGAGCACCTTAGTTTTTACAACAATTAAATCTTTATCTAGTAACACTAAATAATCGAATTGAGCTGTTTTACTGGGCGCTTTTGAAAGATATGCGTATCCCGTTAAAACACTATTAGATTCAATTTTAAAGAAATTATCTTCATTAAACGTTGCTGGCAGTTCACCTATTATGTCTTGAGATAGTGAAATATTTTTTAAATTAAAGGCCTCAAGGTTAAAGGTTTTTTCAATTTCTTTATGCACTTTTTTTTGAATGCTTTTAGGCCAACCAAAAGACATTAAAGCTAAAGCTAATACACCTAATAAAACGTTTCTCAAAATCATAATACAAAAATATTGTTTTTTATTCTACTTGCAACTAAAATGTTAAATAGGCAATTACCGATCCTTACAGTAATTGCCTTTATTTTATTGCGTTAGGGATTGAGCCATTGTTGGAGCTCCTTGCAAAGAGCGACTAGCGAAAGCCCGACCCAAAGGGGGAACGCCCAAATACTAGAACCAAACCCCTAAACCAAAATTAAGTTGGTTTGCCACATGACCACCATCAACGGCATTATCCTTAAACTGGTAATCTCCTTTTACTACTACACCAGGGGCAATATGATAACTTAACCCTGTGGTTATATCAGTTTTATTATAGGCGTCATTACGCATTAAACTTCCTGCTGTTTCTGCATGGGTATCGTACTGCTCATATCTAACAAATGCAAATAGTCTTTGTTGTTTTTCCTGGGGTAATAAATTGTAGGCACCTTCAATATACCAGCCTTGTAAAGCACTACCCAAATCTTTACCAGTAGCATTGTTGTAAGCCTCAGTTCCTGACAATTGACCACGAACAAATTGACCTCTTGCTGTGAAACGTTGGTAAGCGTAACGTGCATCAAGACCAATCATAGAAACCCCTATAACAGAACCGTCAATATCTTTAGCTTCATCATCAACCTGAGTATCACCAAAATATCCCGCTAAACCTAAACGTAAACCAGGAATACCATAATAATCAAGTTTTGCTGAAAATGTTGGACTGCTTATTGTAGATTCTGCTGCTTTTTGACGCCCACCACGCAATCCGTTTTTTCCTGCTAATAAACCATTCAATCCGTTTTCACCATCAAAAGAGGTGCCTTTAAATCCGTTAAAAATATAGGCCTGGTAACCTAATGATAGTTCATTAAATCTACCTGCAGTTCCAATACCTATCTCTCTCCAGGTTGTTGGGATAATTACGTTATCAAGTCCTGGTCTTTCAACACCATTAAACGTAGTTGGTTCGTGAAATTCATTGATAATACCAAAAGGCACTAACATTAAACCTCCTCGCAAACTAACGTTTGAACCCACATTATAATTAATAAATGCTTGTTCAATATACACTTCTTTTACATGCTCAAACTCAACCTCTGTTACAAACTGGGTTTTTTCGTTGAACTTGTAACCAAATAATAATACTAGACGCTGCACATCTAACTCGCCACTTCCTGCCTCTGGCTGATTGTAGGTTAACTCGCCATAAGCACCAACTGTTACTGCTTTTCCGTAATTTCCAGAAAGAATACGTTGTGCAGCATTTAATTGTTTCTGAGGGTCAAAAGTTATACTATCTTGTACTGTTTGCGCCCCAGAAATGGTAGCTATTAAAACTGATAAAAATAAGGTTAGTTTTCTCATTTTAACTTTGATTTGTTGTTTTTATTTAGACTTATTTTAAATAAATGTTAATTTGACGCTGCAAATATAAAACTCATTATTACTTACACAAAGTTTATTTAGATTAAATTTAAATAAAAGTTAAAACAAAAACATAACCTATTTATTTAAAGCAATTTACATAGTTATTTTTAATGGTAATTTTTGAATATTTTTGATGCTTCGTTATGAGCACTCTCAAAACTCAAAGCATTCAGTGGATTGTTTTTTTTGGTTGTGAGGTAGGAAAGCAGCTTTTCGGTAGGCATATTACCCACCAATTCATCTTTTGCCATAGGGCAGCCACCAAAACCTTGAATAGCTCCATCAAACCGAATACACCCAGCTTTATAAGCTGCATCAACCTTTTCAAACCAAGAATGTGGTGCTGTGTGTAAATGTGCTCCAAATTCAATTTTGGGATAAGCAGGAATCAAGTTAGAAAATAAATAAGTGATAGTTTCTGGTGTAGATGTACCAACGGTGTCACTCAAGGATAAAATTTTAACACCCATATTGGCTAGCTTTTCCGTCCATTGACCTACAATATCAACATTCCACGGATCGCCATAGGGGTTTCCAAATCCCATAGAAATGTAAACAACCACTTCTTTATTGTTCTTATCAGCTATGTTTAAAATGTCCTGAAGTGTTTCAACCGATTGTTGTATGGTCTTGTGGGTATTACGCATTTGGAAATTTTCGGAAATAGAAAACGGAAAACCAAGATAATTAATGTTGTTATGTACGCAGGCATCATCAGCACCTCTTGTATTAGCAACAATAGCCAACAACTTACTTATAGTAGTACTCAAATCTAATTGCTCCAATACCTGAGCGGTATCAACCATTTGAGGAATAGCCTTTGGAGATACAAAACTTCCAAAATCAATAGTATCAAAACCCACCCGAAGTAAAGACTGAATATACTGCACCTTTTTGCTGGTAGGTATAAACTGTTTTATACCCTGCATAGCATCTCTTGGGCACTCTATTATTTTTATTGGTGTTGTCATTTTGATTTTACAGGTCGATAAATGTACTATTATTTTTTTGAAAATATTTTATCATCATCGTTTCTTAAACTGGAATCTCTTATCATAAAATCATGCTCTAAAAAAGATTCAAGGTATATCACGCAGCAAAGATGTTCTACTAAATTGAAATATCAATAAAACTTACATCATGTTTTCTTTATATGTCGACTTTTCTTGCAACTTATCGTTTTTATTACCCAAACATCTAGCTACAATCTACATTTGATTGTAACTATTAAGTTTCATGAAGCCCCTCAAAGCAATAAAACCCCATCTCTTTACATCATTGACCCTTTTGATGTGTGTAGTTATTAACGCTCAGGATGCTAGTAATTTAGGTTGTGACACAGAGACACCCCAAGAAACTTTAGCCTATATAAATAGTATTAAACCTCAAATTAAATATTTAGAACAAGAATATAAAAAACTAAATAGCACAAAAAAGCATCAACCAGAAAAAACAGAACACCCTATTCCTATTAAATTTCACATCATTAGAAATTCTGAAGGTACCGAAGGTTTAACAAGTAGTGAGGTTGAATCTGCTTTAGAGAATTTAAATAGTATTTACGCAGAAACGTTTTTTAAGTTTTTTGCGTTTGAAGATATAAATTTCATCAATCAAAGTGACTATTTTGAATTTAAAAAAGGGGATGAAAAAGCGTTTATATCTGCGCATTATGAACCTAATATAATCAACATTTATTTCATAAACTATATTGAAAATGCTTCAGGAAATAGTATATGTGGCTATAGTATCAATGATGAAAACAAGCATATTATTGTCATGAAGAACCTTTGTGCTTTAAATGATTCATCACTAGCTCATGAAATGGGGCATATTTTTTCCTTATCGCATACCCATGGTCCAAGCAATACTAAATTAACCACCGAATTGGTTGATGGAAGTAATTGTGATACCGATGGTGATGGTATTTGTGATACACCCGCAGACCCCATGCTTTCTTTGGCTAACGTTAATAATTTTTGCGAATATACAGGAACGTTGACGGATGCTCATGGTGCTGTTTTTACACCAGACACCCACAATATCATGTCATATTCTAGAAAGGCTTGCCGAACAAGTTTCTCACCAATGCAATTAGCTAGAATGTATGCGTATTTTCAATCTACCAAAGAAAATTTTATCAATTCGGAAAAACAAGCTAATTCAAAACCAAATGAAGATGCAGAAACCCATCTTCGTATTTACCCTAATCCTATTAAAGATGGTTCATTGCAAATAAACATAAATACGAGTGATGACCTTCATTATTTTATAACAAATATTCAGGGACAAAGATTACAAACTGGTAGAATTCAAAACAACCAAATAGACGTAAGTATTTTACCAGCGGGAAGCTATGTGTTATTTATAAATCATTCTAATAATCAAATAATAAAACGTTTTATAAAACAATAGCGCTATTATCGCTTTAAAATAGCCCGATTAATTTGTTTTATTAAACCAGGACCTTCATAAATAAAGCCTGTATAAATTTGAACTAAATCGGCTCCAGCATCTAATTTTTCTAAGGCATCAGCAGCAGAATGTATACCGCCTACTCCTATTATTGGGAAAGTCTTATTACTTTTTTCGGCAAGATATTTAATTACCTGCGTACTTTTACTTTTAATAGGTTGCCCACTAAGTCCGCCATTACCTATTTGGTTTAATAACTCTTCTGAGGCTTTCAATCCACTTCTATCTGTAGAGGTATTACTGGCTATAACGCCATCTAATTTTGTAGCTGTTACTAGCTCTATAATTTCATCTAACTGACCTTGATTTAAATCTGGCGCAATTTTTAATACAATGGGTTTTTGTTTTTCAAATTGATTATTGGCTTTTTGAACAGCTCCAATCAATTCTTCTAAGTAATCTTTATCGTTTAATTTCGCGTGACTTCCCACATTGGGACAACTCACATTTAAAACAAAATAGTCCACATAAGGATGTAATGCCTTAAAACACTCTAAATAATCATCGGTGTAACCTTCTGGTGAAGTAGCTGTATTTTTTCCGATGTTACCACCTATAATCAGTTTTCCTTTATTCTTTTTAAGTTGTGAAATAGCAGCTTGTAACCCATCATTATTAAACCCCATTCTGTTAATAATACCCTGATCATCTTTTAATCTAAACAATCTTTTTTTTGGGTTTCCTGACTGACCTTTGGGTGTTACCGTACCTATTTCAATAAAACCAAATCCGAAATTAGCAAGTTCATTATATAACACAGCATTTTTATCAAACCCTGCAGCTAATCCTACTGGGTTTTTAAAGGTAAGTCCAAACACATTCCTTTCTAACTTCTTGTCTTCAAGCACATAAAGCGATCTAAATAAAGCCGAAAAACCAGGGATTTTTGACGTGAATTTTATTAACCAAAACGTAAAATGATGAATTTTTTCAGGGTCAAATGAAAAAAATATTGGGCGAAGTAAAGTTTTGTACATCAGTAATATTTGTGCAAAAATAAGTCTAATTGCTGTAAATAAAAAATTGGTTAAATCCTATGTTAAAAAAAATTAATAATTGTATTTTAGAAGCTGGTTGCATTTTTTGTTTACCCCATTAAAAATCAGCCTTTTTATTTCTTAATCTAAATAACATTACCCAAATGATTTCAAAAGAACACATCATAAACCGATTTATAAGTTATGTCACT
Organism: Allotamlana fucoidanivorans; assembly: GCF_045788535.1. Classification (GTDB taxonomy): domain Bacteria; phylum Bacteroidota; class Bacteroidia; order Flavobacteriales; family Flavobacteriaceae; genus Allotamlana; species Allotamlana fucoidanivorans. Next base: position 173,528 of record NZ_CP074074.1, read on the forward strand.
ATAGATACTGAATCTGACCCCAATTCAAAAACAACCCCCAGCACAGAGAAACAGTGGAATTTGGCAAAAAAACTTGCCGAAGAGCTCAAGTCTATTGGCATGGAAGATGTTTCTATTGATGAACATGCTTATATCATGGCGACTCTACCTAGTAATGTTGAACATGATGTGCCCACTATTGGCTTTATTGCTCATTTTGATACCTCTCCAGATTTTACTGGAGCAAATGTAAAACCTCAAATTCATGAAAATTATCTGGGAGGAGATATCTTGCTAAATAAGGAAGAACATATAGTACTTTCTCCTGATTACTTTGAAGATTTAAGACAGTATACAGGGCAAACATTAATTACTACTGATGGCACTACCCTATTAGGAGCCGACGACAAAGCTGGCATTTGTGAAATTGTTTCGGCCATGGAATATTTAATTAATCATCCAGATATTCAACATGGAAAAATTAAAGTAGGTTTTACGCCAGACGAAGAAATTGGGCGCGGCGCCCACAAATTTGATGTTGAAAAATTTGCAGCCGATTGGGCTTACACTATGGATGGCAGTCAAATTGGAGAACTTGAATACGAAAATTTTAATGCTGCCAGTGCGGTGATTAAAATTAAAGGTAAAATTGTGCATCCAGGATATGCCAAAGGAAAAATGATTAATTCCATGTACATTGCCACAGAGTTTATCAATTCGTTACCAAGAATGGAAACACCTGAACATACCGATGGTTATCAAGGCTTTTTTCACTTGCATGACATGAGAGGTGACGTTGAGCAAACCGAATTACAATATATTATACGTGATCATGATAAGGGCCATTTTGAAGCCAGAAAAGAAGTCATGAAAAAACTAACGGCTGAACTGAATTCGCAATACGGGCGTGAAGTCATAACAACAGAGATTAAAGATCAGTATTACAACATGAAAGAAAAGATTGAACCCGTAATGCATATTGTTGATATTGCAGAAGAAGCTATGGAGGCTATTGGTATTACCCCCATAATAAAAGCTATTCGTGGTGGTACAGACGGTTCGCAATTAAGCTACATGGGGTTACCTTGCCCAAATATCTTTGCAGGAGGCCATAACTTCCATGGGCGCTATGAGTACGTTCCCGTAGAAAGTATGATAAAGGCTACCGAAGTAATCTGTAAGATTGCTGAATTAACCGCAAAAAAAGATTTCATTTAACTAGGCTTTGGAATGAATCTTGAATTCATCTTCTGAATAAAAAATAAAATGGTATGAAGTATAAAATAATGTTCTTTGCCGCAATAATGGCAGTCACCGTAAGTTGTAAATCTCAAAAAAATATGGGTTCAAATACACAACAAAATAATCCGCCTGCAAGTCATGATTTAAGTATGTATCCCAAAGAAACAAATGCGCTAAAAAGACATATTATTAGTCTGCCCAAAAAAACAGATGAAAGCAACTATAAAGTAGAACTTTACGTTGGAAAAATTATGGAGATTGATTGCAACAAAAGCACTTTAGTAGGAGAATTTACTGAAGAAACTGTTTTTGGTTGGGGGTATACTTTTTTTAATTTTAAAACAGACGACCACATCATGAGCACCAAAAAAGCTTGTCCTGAAGGAACTAATCATGATGCCTTTGTAAGTGCTTTAGGAAAATTAGTGCGTTACAATAGTAAACTTCCTATTGTCATTTATACCCCAGAAGGATATGAGGTTCGTTACAAAATTTGGTCTAGAAGTGACACCGAAATGGTTGCTGAGCACAGATAAGAACACCTTGAATTCTTAAAACATGAAAAAGGTTCAGTCTTTTGAAACATATATTGAAAACAATACGCACTTTTATAAAGCATTAGAACTATTGCGTTCAATAATTTTATCAACAGAACTTGAAGAAAACATAAAATGGAATGCTCCAGTATACACATTACAAAATAAAAATGTACTAAGCCTTGGCGCCTTTAAACACCATTTTGGTATTTGGTTTTTTAATGGTATCTTTTTAAAAGATGAAAAGAACATACTCAAAAATGCGCAAGATGGCAAGACAAAAGCCATGAGGCAAATGCGTTTTGAGTGCCTAGCGGATATTGATACAGACTTAGTGTCTCAATATATAGATGAAGCCATTGAAAATCATAAACTAGGCAAAGTATTGAAATCAGATCGATCAAAAAAAATAGTTAGCATTCCTGAGGAGCTCCAAGCAGCATTCAATACAAATCTTGAATTAAAGCAACATTTTGAAACACTTTCTAATTCCTGTCAATGTGAGTATTGTGAATATATTGATTCTGCTAAGCGACTCAACACAAAGCAAATCCGTATACAAAAGATTACAACTATGATATTAGAAGGAAAAGGCCTTTACAATAAATACAAAACCCATTAAAAATAATTAGCTATTAACCAATAAAAAAACCATTATGAAAATTAACAACATTTTAGAAGACATAGGAAATACGCCTGTGGTTAGATTAAGCAAATTATTTCCAGATGCCAATATTTGGATGAAACTTGAAAAAAACAATCCAGGTGGTAGCATAAAAGACCGTATTGCATTGGCGATGATTGAAGATGCTGAAAAAAAAGGTGTCTTAAACAAAAGTACCGAAATCATTGAGCCTACTTCAGGGAATACAGGCATTGGATTAGCCATGGTATGCGCTATAAAAGGTTATAATCTTACACTAGTTATGCCAGAATCTATGTCGGTTGAAAGACGTGCTTTAATGGCTGCTTATGGCGCTAACTTAGTGTTAACCCCTAAAGAAGAAGGTTTAGGAGGCGCCATTGCAAAAGCTAATGAATTGGTAGAAAATAACAAAAATGCCTGGATGCCATCACAATTTACCAATGAAGCCAATCCTGAAATTCACAGACAATCCACCGCCCAAGAGGTTTTAAATGATTTCCCAGAAGGTCTTGATTACCTCATTACAGGTGTAGGTACAGGTGGACATATTACAGGAATGGCTGAAGTTTTAAAAGAACAGTTACCAAATTTAAAAGTGTATGCCGTTGAGCCTAATGATTCTCCTATAATTTCTGGAGGTGAACCTGGTCCGCACCCCTTACAAGGTATTGGTCCTGGATTTTTCCCTGAAGTATTTAATAAAGAGATTATAGATGGCGCTATCAGAATAACAAAAGAAGAAGCCTTTGCTGAAGTTCAAAATATTGCAAAAGCAGAAGGTATTTTAGTAGGTATTTCCTCAGGGGCTTCATTAGCAGCTGTGAGAAAACAACTGGATAATTTTAATGCTGATGATGTGATACTTACCATGAATTATGATACTGGTGAGCGTTATATCTCCATTGAAGGCTTACTTAGCTAAACTCTAAAAAAAAGGCTTATCAAAATAAAATGATAAGCCTTTTCTTTTTTACGTAGTTAAAAACTATTTTGCAGGCGCATTAAGTTTTTGACTCAGTTCCATTGAAATTGATGATTTATCAAACTTAAGTTTTCCGGCCATCGTTTCTATAACGCAACTGTTATCCTTATCGTTTAACTCAGCAATTTTACCATGTAAACCACTTTTGGTAATTACCTTATCACCACGTTTTAATTCTGCCGCAAATTTCTTTTCCTTTTTTGCGCGTTTCATTTGAGGTGCAATCATAAAGAAATACACAACTACAAACATTAATACAAATGGTAATAAACTACCAATTCCGCCTTCTCCCATTATTTATATATATTTAACTTTTAGCTATTAGATTTTACTTTATTAGGATCTGGTTTTACAAATGCAGTGATTTTAACCACTTCCGATCCCTTTTCTGTATTTGCTGTTACTGTAATAGTTTTTGTTATTTTGTTAGAACCGCTACCATTATACTTTACAGAAAACTGTCCAGATTCACCTGGTGCTAATGGTTCTCTACTCCAATCTTGAGGTACAGTACACCCACAAGAACTTTTTATATCAGTAATTACTAAAGGAGCATCACCTGTATTGGTATATTTAAAAACCGTTTCAACAGATTGTCTTGATTCAATTTCTCCAAAATCATGTTCCTTTTTATCAAACTCGATAACAGGAAACTTAGATGCGGTAGCATCACGCTCAGCCGCAGCAGCAATATTACTCTCCTCAATCTTTTTAGCTGCATTGTCTTTACAAGATGAAAATGCAATGAAACATAATGTACTTAATCCTAAAATTATTTTTTTCATAATGAACGTTTTTTATTTCGTTTGATGCGTAAAAATAGTAATTATTTAAACGATGCGAAACTTTTGTTTTTCTTTCTAGATGACCTCTTTATATAATAAAGTTACATCAACCCTCTACCTACTTTTTTAAGAGTTCCGTCATCTTCATATTCTTTAACAAGTTTATCTAAAATACCATTTATAAAAATACTACTCTTCGGGGTAGAATATTCCTTTGAAATTTCTAAATACTCATTGATAGTAACCTTAACCGGAATGGATGGAAAGTTCTTCAATTCACATATGGCCATTTGCAACAATACATAATCAACATTAGCAATACGCTCGGCATCCCAATTTTTAGTTTTACCTTCAATTTCTTTATTTAAAGCAGATCTATTTAAAAGTGTTCTTCTGAATAAATCTATAGCAAATTGCTTATCATCAAAATCCTTATACAGCTTGGGTGTAAAATAACTCTCTTCCGATGATGGTTTTGACTTTCTAAGTAATTTTAAAATAGTAGTATTTACCGTTGGTAAATCATCTAACCAAGTTAAGTTCTTGTCCTCAATATATTCATACAACTTCTCATTTGGCGCAATAATTTCCTTAAATACATCAACAATAAAAGCCTTGTCTTCTTTAAAATCAGACACTCTGGTTTTCATGTATTCTGCGTATAAATCACTTGAAGTAATGGCCTTAAAAATGATATCAACATATTCGCTATCTAAATCCCAATCAACCACCCTATGTGTATTCAATTGATCTTTTAACCGTGTATTTTCTTTGATTAATTGAAGTAACTGATTATTGACAAACTTTCGGTTTGGGTTTTTGTCTTCAGAAGTTGCTAGGTGCTTGTTTTGCTTAGTTTGTAAATCGTTTTCAGCGGTTTTCTGAACTTCAATTAGCAATGAAATGAGTAACAAGTATAAATTGTACATATTGTCAATACTATAAAGTAAAAACTTCTGATCTTTACTTAAATCGTCGCTTTCACTTCCTTTAAAAGCATATAAAGTCTGCATAACTTTTACTCGAATATGTCTTCTACTTAACATCATTACAAAGAACTTTTTACAAAAATATGAAGGGTTTCATTGTTTATTTTCGCCGCAAAAATAATACTATATTTAATAATACCGCTGTTAATATTCATTAAATTATTGTTTCTTATTAAGCTATCTTTAACAAATAGGTTAAGTATCATACCTATTTAATTATCAATTAAGCCCTATATTTGCTTGACGATACTGATACGCTTAAATGAAAGAATTACAACATTTAAACAAATACTTCTTTAAATACAAAACCCACCTTGTTTTAGGAGTCATCATAACCATTGTTGCTAGAATTTTTTTACTCTTTACACCAAGATATGTAAAGAAAATATTCATTATAATTGAAAATTACATCAAAGATGGCGGTGCTGAAACTACAATAAAATCAGAATTGACAGTTGCCATTTTATACATTATTGGGGCTGCTATTATTGGTGGTATACTCACGTTTTTTATGCGCCAAACCATTATCAATGTATCGCGCTATATTGAATATGACCTAAAAAATGAAGTGTATGGGCAATACCAAAAACTATCTTTAAACTTCTACAAAAAAAATAGAACGGGCGATTTAATGAATCGTATAACAGAGGATGTGAGTAGAGTACGTATGTATGTAGGGCCAGCCATTATGTATAGTATCAATACCTTCACTTTATTTGTTATTGTGATTATATACATGCTCAATGCCTCACCTAAACTTACACTTTTTACGGTTTTACCCTTGCCTATTTTATCGGTCATCATTTATAAACTAAGCAAAGAAATTCATAAACGAAGCACCATTGTTCAAGAGTATTTGTCAAAACTTTCAACCTTTACCCAAGAATCCTTTAGTGGTATTTCGGTTATAAAGGCTTACGGCATTGAGCCTCAAACATCGGTCAATTTTAAAGCTTTGGCTCTTGAGAGTAAAGAAAAACAAATAGATTTAACCAAAGTGCAAGCTTGGTTTTTTCCTATGATGATATTGCTTATTGGAGCCAGTAATCTTTTGGTTATTTACATTGGTGGAATGCAATATATAAATGGTGAAATTGAAAGTATTGGTACCATTGCAGAGTTTATAATTTATGTAAATATGCTCACCTGGCCTGTCGCTACCGTGGGTTGGGTAACCTCAATTGTACAGCAGGCAGAAGCGTCTCAAAAAAGAATAAATGAATTTTTAAAAATTGAACCTGAGATTAAAAATAATTGCGAAACACATTCTGAAATCATTGGAAATATTGCGTTTAAAGAGGTGTATTTCACTTATGACGATACCAATATACAAGCATTAAAAGGGATTAGTTTTGATATAAAAGAAGGAGAAACGCTAGCCATTTTGGGAAAAACAGGATCTGGAAAATCTACTATTCTCGATTTGATAGGACGGCTTTATGATATTGATAAAGGCTCCATTCTCATTAATGGCATAGAAATTAGTCAACTTAATTTAACAGATTTAAGAAATAGCATAGGTTATGTGCCTCAAGATGCCTTTCTGTTTTCTGATTCTATAAAAACAAATATTAAATTTGGTAATCAAAATGCCACAGATGAAGATGTTATTGAAGCCGCAAAACATGCGCAAGTACACAAAAACATCATTAAGTTTTCAAAAGGATACAACACCATTTTAGGCGAACGTGGTATCACGCTTTCAGGCGGACAAAAGCAACGTGTTTCTATTGCCCGAGCTATTATAAAAAAGCCAAAAATCCTTTTGTTTGATGATTGCCTATCGGCCGTTGATACAGAAACAGAAGAAAAAATATTGAAAAATTTAAATAAAGTTTCAAAAGGCAGAACCGCTATCATTGTAAGCCATAGGGTATCTTCAGCCAAAAACGCTAATAAAATAATTGTTCTTGACGACGGCAAAATTGTTCAAGAAGGCAACCATGACACATTGGTCAATATAGAAGGCTACTACAAACATTTATATGAAAAGCAATTGAGTGAAACAGCCTCTAATACAGAACAATGAGTTAATTAGCACCTTCCTAAAAAAAAGACTTACTTTTAGAAACACATTTTTCATTATTTATTTTAAAAGAAACATCTTATTTAGTTGGTTGGTAACTGTTTTTTTTAGATTTTTGGTACACTTAATGAAATTTAAATAATTTTAATTGAACTATGAACAACAACGGTATGATGGAGAAAGAGGAAATTTTTTCTAAGGTATTAAGAGCAGGAAGACGTACTTACTTTTTTGATGTAAGAGCAACTAAAGCAGATGATTATTACTTGACAATTACGGAAAGTAAAAAGTTTACAAATGATGATGGATCTTTTCACTACAAAAAACATAAAATCTACATTTACAAAGAAGACTTTACAGAATTTAAAGAAATTCTAGCTGAAATGACTGATTATATCATTAGTGAAAAAGGAGACGAAGTTATTAGTGAGCGTCATCAAAAAGATTTTAAGAAAGAATATAATAACGGCGAAGAAGATGAATTGAAAACTCCTGAAAGCTTTACCGATATTGATTTTGACGATATTTAAGATATTCTTGATAAATAACAAAAAAGCCGCTCAATATTAAATATTAAGCGGTTTTTTTATGCCTTCACATAACATAATGCCATTAAAATACTAAAAGTAAGCACTTCAAACGCTAAACTCCAACTGACTACATTACCTAAAATTACGGTCATAAAAATCAACCAAATAGGCGCTACGGTAATGGCTACAGCAAACCTAAAGGTAGCCATAAACTCTAATTCTTTAATTTTAGGCTTTACACCATATTTCCACACTAAAACAGGAACACAAAAACAAAGCACAAAGCCTATTTTTATAAGTTTCATTAACCAACTGTTTCTAGCATTTGATTGCTTTACTGCACATGATTTAAATCCACTCTCAATACAAGCTCGAACAGCAGAAGGATTTAAAAAATCAACCTGCATTACTTCTAGTTGGGTCACTGTTTTTTCATAATCTTGTAGCGGAATATCGGTTGTTAATTTTGAAATCTCCGCTTGAATAGTTTCTTTTAAGCGCCTTACATCTTCATGACCGCCATCTGAAAAATAATCACGAGCACACACTGGTGTACCGTAATACATGGCACAACGATCAGGAAAGTTTGCTGCATCTTGAAAATTTAATCCTATCGGTAGTAATTCTAAATCAATTTCTGGAAACGTTTTTAAGGTTTCAAACACAATTCGCGTAAACCCTTTACTTAAAGGTCTTACTGTTCTATTCAAATTATGGTTTCCTTCAGGGAATAAAGCAATAACTTCCTTATTGTTTAAAAGCGATGAACAGTAGCTAAATATGGCACTGTTGTTTGCTAAACTTCCCCAACCATCTCTAATCCTGTAAACAGGAATCATTTGTAAACTTTTTAAAAACTTTGAAACCAAAGTCTTTTTAAATACACCTGCTCGAGTTAAAAAATACACAAACCTTGTACTTTTAGCTGCAATTAATAAAGCATCCAAAAGAGCATTATGATGATTACTTAATAGCACAACTGGTTTATCTTTATTCAGCCTATTCGCATTATAAATCTTGATTTCTTTAAAATAAAAGAACAAACCTAGGTTTACATATATCTTAAAGAGATATAACCAAATTATTTTCATATTGTTATTATGTTTTGTTTGGACCAATACAAGGCTAGCAACAGCCCTGAAATAATATGCCAAATTCCCCAAAATGCTGCTAAAATAGCCATTCCTCCTAGCCCACCAAAGAAAGTAAATATTAAAAGCAATCCTAATCCAGAATTTTGTATTCCAGTTTCAATGGCTATAGTCTTTTGGTTTTTGAAGCTTAATTTAAAAAGCTTCGCTACCATTAAGCCCAATAAGAAAGCTAAGGCATTGTGCATCACACCAATCCAAACCACATGCCCAACATAACCGTTAAAAACAGCTGTGTTTTTCATAAAGGCAATCACAACAATACCTACAAACACTAAGATAGACAAAGGTTTTAAAACGTTAGATAATTTTATGGCAAGCCGTTCATTTTTTATCCTAAATAGCATCCCCAAAAACAACGGAATACCAAGAATTAAAAAGACCAGTTTTATTAACGCATAAGGATTTAATTCAACCGTTTTTAATAATTGCGATGTTGGCTGATACAAGTTACTATAAAACTGAAAGTTGAACGGGGTCATAACAACAGCTAAAAATGTTGCCAAAGCAGTTAAACTCACAGACAGAGCTGAATTACCACGTGCCAAATGAGTCATGAAATTTGAAATATTACCTCCAGGACAAGCGGCTACCATAAACATACCTAAAGCTATACTTGGTCGGGGTTGTATGCTATATACTAAAACAAACGTTAGAAGTGGTAATAAAAAAAACTGTGCTAACACCCCAACTAAAACTAACTTTGGTTCTTTTCTTAATTGTACAAAATCATCTTTTGTGATACCTAAAGCCACGCCAAACATAACAACAGCCAAAGCTATGTTAAGCACCCAAAGTCCATTAGCATCAAAATTTATTTTTACCTGGTCAAGTTCTTGCATAGTTTAGCTAACGGCACAACCGTTTTTCACAGCTGCTTCTGGGTTAAGCAATATAACATCTTTACCTTCTATCGCACCTAAAACCAAGCATTCACTCATAAAATTAGCTATTTGTTTGCTTGGAAAATTGACTATAGCCACAACTTGTCTGGCTATCAAATTTTCCTTTTGGTAGCGCTTTGTAATTTGTGCTGATGTTTTTTTAATGCCCAATGAGCCAAAATCGATAATTAATTTATACGCTGGTTTTCTTGCTTCTGGAAAGTCAATGACTTCTATAATGGTTCCTATTCTTAAATCAACTTTAGCAAAGTCTTCAAAAGTTATCGTGCTATTCATTTTTTAAAAATACAAATAATAACGAACTTTGAACAAATAAATATATTATGGCCAGAACACCTTCAAACATGCTGCCTCTAGGGACTAAAGCGCCCTACTTTAATTTACAAGATACTGTAAGCGGTGATATACTTGACATCAATACTTTAAAAGGGAATCAAGCTACGGTTGTTATGTTTATCTGTAATCACTGCCCTTTTGTTATTCATGTGAACTCAGAAATTGTTTCCATTGCAAATACCTATAAGGCTAAAGGTGTTGGATTTGTGGCTATATCAAGTAATGATGTAACGAACTACCCTCAAGATGCGCCAGAACACATGAAGATTCATGCTAAAAAGGAACACTATCCATTTCCTTATTTATATGACGAGACACAAGACATAGCCAAAGCGTATGACGCAGCCTGCACGCCTGACTTTTATGTTTTCAACAAACAACTTGAATTAAGCTATAGAGGTCAGTTAGACGACTCAAGACCTCAAAATGGTATACCTGTAACGGGTGAAGATTTACGACATGCACTAGATTGCTTGATAACAGAAAAAGAAAACACGAAACCACAAAAACCGAGTATTGGCTGCAATATTAAATGGAAAGAATAAGCTGCCAAATCCCTACATTTTGCCATGTTCCAAATTTTTGTCCCACCTCTTTTAAACTGGCCACCTGAGTAAATCCAAACTTCTCATGAAGTTTAACACTGGAGTCATTAGGAATAGTGAGTACCCCTAAAACAGTGTGCGCATTGGTTTGCCTTATTGCTTCAAGTAACTCTGTATATAGTTTGGTTCCTATGTGTTTCCCTTGTTCGCCATGTTTTACATATACGGTAGACTCAACAGTATTACTATAAGCAGGTTTAGGTCTAAATCTGCTAGCATAGGCATACCCCAAAATTTTATCCTTTTCTTCGTAAACAAAAAAGGGATACTCATTATTGATTCTGGTTATTTTTTCTTCAAAAATATTGAGAGAAAGGGGTTCAATATCAAAAGTTATGGCTGTGTTTAACACGTAATAATTGTATATCTCAAGCAATTGCTGAGTATCTTTAGCTTGTAATGATCTTATCATTTATAACCACTTTAGTGTTTTCATGGCTGTTTCAATATGCGCATAATGATGATTGCTATGCCAAGCATAATTACCAATATTATAACTTAATACCACTTCTGAATTTGTTTCAGGATGAATAAAACTTTTTTCCAAATCAGATTCAGAAAGTGATTTTAGTAAATAAACAAGCTTATAGTGAATCGCCTTTAAATGACTTAATGACATTTCAATTGGAGCTGTTTTTGAATCTTCAAGCTCAGCCCAGCGTTCTTCATAATAAGCTTTGATAAGGGGTTTATCTTCTGTTAGCGCCCATTTGAAGCGGGTATAACTATGGTGATGGCTATCAGAAAGGTGGTGAATAACCTGCCTGATGGTCCAGCCTCCTGGTCTGTAAACCGTATCAAGCTGTTCAGAGGTCAACTTATTTACTAGTGTTTCCAGACGATTTGGAAACTGTTCTAATATTGAAATCCAATCTTCAATATGTTGTTTGGTAATTACTTGCGGACATTCAAATTGCCCTATTGGAAACCTTAACTTGTTTAATTCTTGTTCTGCCATACTCAAAAATACCAAAAAATAAAAAAGGTTGCTCTTTACAGAACAACCTTTTAAACATATTTGTAAGGCTTTTTATTTTACCTGCATTAATTCAACATCAAAAACCAATGTGGCATTAGGTGGAATAACACCTCCTGCTCCTGCACTTCCATAAGCTAAATGACTAGGTATTACTAAACGGGCTTTATCTCCAACTTTTAATAATTGGATACCTTCGTCCCAACCTGGAATAACTTGACCTACTCCTAAAGGAAAATCTATAGGCTGATTACGCTTGTATGACGAATCAAAAACAGTTCCGTCTGCCAACTGCCCTTTGTAATGTACTGAAACTGTTTTGCCTTTTTCAGCTTTAACGCCATTACCTTCTTGAATGATTTGATAACGCAATCCGCTTTCTGTTTTATTAAATCCAGCTGCTAACTTTTCAAGTTCCGCTTCAGCAGCTTTTTTTTCTTCAGCAATTCTTTGTGCTCTAGAACCTTCAAATGTTCTGAAGGCTTCAATGGCATTGTAAGCTTCTGCTTCTGCTCCTACTCTAATAATCTCTAAAGATTCTATTGTATCACCTTGCGCTATGGCATCCACTACATCTTGTCCTGCTTCAACTTTACCAAACACGGTATGTTTATTATCTAACCAAGGGGTTTCAACATGCGTGATAAAAAATTGACTTCCATTCGTACCGGGACCTGCATTTGCCATTGATAATACTCCAGGACCATCATGCTTTAATTCTGGATGAAACTCATCATCAAATTTATAACCAGGATTTCCAGCTCCAGACCCTTGTGGACAGCCTCCTTGAATCATAAAATCTGGAATTACTCTGTGAAATTTTAAGCCATCATAATAAGGTGTTCCTTGTGGTTTTACCTTGTTTTCTAAGTTCCCTTCTGCTAAGGCTACAAAGTTACCAACCGTTCCTGGTGTTTTTTTGTACTCTAAAGCCACAAGAATTTCTCCTTTTGTGGTATTAAATTTTGCGTATAAACCGTCTTGCATTGTTCTAATTTTTAAGAAAGTGCAAAGATAGGAAACTAAGTGAAAACTATGAGTTTAGACACAATAAGTATTAATTAAATTTACGAGTATGCCCTCTAAATAAAAACCAAATATCATAGTGTTTATGAAAATGGCTTGCAAAACATGATGCATCTAAGTTGCATTCAAGCCTATTTTAAGAAGCTTAAGGCAATAAAAAAAGCCATAACATATGCTAGGCTTTATTTGTGTTGTGATTTAAAAAAATCTTTTAATTAGCTACTTCACTGATAAACTTTATTCTGTATAAACGCAGTTCTTCGTCATCATAATCGCCATCAAACTCATCAATAGCATCTGAAATGGCATCTGTTTCCGATTCCATAAAATACTCATGAATTTCTTCTTGTTGCTCTTCATCTAAAATATCATCAATCCAGTAATCAATATTCAATTTTGTTCCCGAATAAACTATGGCTTCCATTTCCTTAATAAACTCATCCATTTCCATACCTTTAGCTGAAGCAATATCATCAAGTGGCAACTTTCTATCTATATTTTGAATGATATAAAGTTTATTGGCCGAATTGCTTCCAGTAGATTTTACCACCAAATCATCTGGCCTAATAATATCATTTTCTTCAACATACTTGGCTATTAGAGCTATAAAATCTTTGCCGTATTTTTTTGCCTTGCCGTCTCCAACACCGTGAACATTTGCCAATTCCGCAAGGGTAATGGGATATTTAAGCGCCATATCTTCTAACGAAGGATCTTGAAAAATAACAAAAGGGGGGACCCCTAATTTTTTAGCATTCTTTTTACGCAAATCTTTAAGTATGCCCATTAAAACTGTATCTGCCACCGCTCCAGCACTTTTTGATGGTGCTATTATAGAACCATCTTCTTGCTCACCTTCAAAGACATGATCTTCAGTCATCATAAAAGATATTGGGCTATCAATAAACTTTTTCCCCTCTTCTACTATCTTTATAACACCGTAAGTTTCAATATCCTTTTTTAAATACCCTGCAATAAGTACTTGCCTTAAAAGCGCCATCCAATGCTTTTTGTCTTTATCTTTTCCTTTACCAAAGAAAGGCTGCTCGTTTGTTTTGTGCGAGTTAATTAAGGCATTTTCTTTTCCTATAATAACATTCACCAGGTCTTTAGATTTGTACTTTTCATTAGTATCTCTAATAATTTCCAACAAAACCTTTACATCATCCTTTGCTTCTGTTTGCTTTTTAGGATATCTCACGTTATCATCCATATCACCTCCTTCACCTGTGTCATTATCAAATTCCTCTCCAAAATAATGAAGAATAAATTTACGCCTCGATATAGAGGTTTCAGCAAAAGCAATTACTTCCTGCAATAAAGCATGACCAATTTCCTGCTCTGCCACTGGTTTACCAGACATGAATTTTTCAAGCTTTTCAATGTCTTTGTAACTATAAAAGGCCAAACAATGTCCTTCACCTCCATCTCTTCCGGCTCTACCTGTTTCCTGATAATAGCTTTCAATACTTTTAGGAATATCATGATGTATTACAAAACGAACATCGGGTTTATCTATCCCCATACCAAATGCTATGGTAGCCACAACAACATCAACATCTTCCATAAGGAATTTATCTTGATGGCTGGATCTGGTTTTGGCATCTAACCCCGCATGATAAGGCACAGCATTAATACCATTTACCTGAAGCACTTGGGCCAATTCCTCTACTCGTTTTCGGCTTAAACAATATACAATACCAGATTTGCCTTCATTCTGCTTTATAAAACGAATAATATCAGCATCTACGGCTTTGGTTTTAGGCCTAACTTCATAATACAAATTGGGCCTATTAAAGGAAGCTTTAAACGTATTGGCTCCTGTAATACCTAAATTCTTAATAATATCTTCCTGAACCTTAGGAGTTGCCGTGGCTGTTAAACCAATAATAGGAATGTTATCTCCAATGCGCTTTATAATATGCCTTAAATTTCTGTATTCTGGCCTAAAATCATGCCCCCATTCACTAATGCAATGGGCTTCATCAATGGCCATGAATGAAATTTTCACCGAGCGTAAAAATTCAACATTCTCATCTTTAGTTAAAGATTCTGGTGCTACATACAATAACTTTGTAACCCCATTTACAATATCTTCTTTAACCTGTTTAATTTCGGTTTTGTTTAAGGAAGAATTTAGAACATGGGCTATACCATCTTCTTTTGACACCCCTCTAATCGCGTCTACCTGATTTTTCATCAAGGCTATCAACGGCGAAACAACAATGGCTGTACCTTCTTGCATTAAAGCTGGCAACTGATAACAGAGCGATTTACCACCGCCCGTTGGCATAATCACAAACGTATGATTTCCTGATAAAATACTTTCAACTACGGCTTCTTGAAGACCTTTGAATTTATTAAACCCAAAATATTTCTTCAGAGCAGCGTGCAAGTCATTTTTTGCTATTAACATCAATTCAAAATAATTAATTACTTCTTTTCTTCAAACACATTAAAAAGCAAGAGTTAATTTAATAATGTAATTGAAGAACCCTCATTTATTTTTTCGTTAGTTTTGTAACGAATTTTCAAGCTCTAGTTCATATTAGAACCGAATGTGATTAAAGATAATAAAATCTTTAAACATGAACCCAAAAAAAATTAAGTTTTGAAAGACAATAGTGTAATAATTAACAAAGCGAAAGAAACCATTAAAATGGAGAGTGATGCCATTTTAAACCTATCTAATTTAATATCAAATGATTTCACTAAAGCAGTTGAACTTATTTATAAATCAAAAGGACGCGTTGTTATTACTGGTATTGGGAAGAGTGCTATAATTGCTTCAAAAATTGTAGCCACCTTAAATTCTACTGGAACACCTTCAGTTTTTATGCATGCCGCCGACGCTATTCACGGTGATTTAGGTTTAATTCTTAAAGATGATATTGTTATTTGTATTTCAAAAAGTGGGAATACGCCAGAAATTAAAGTTTTGGCACCATTAATAAAAAGAGCAAATAACAAAATGATTGCCATGACTGGAAATCCAGATTCATTCCTTGGTCAGCAAGCAGATTTCATTCTAAATACATTTGTAGAAAAAGAAGCCTGCCCAAATAATTTAGCACCAACTACAAGTACAACCGCTCAGTTGGTTATGGGTGATGCTTTAGCCGTTTGTTTGTTAGATTTGCGTGGGTTTTCAAGCAAGGATTTTGCAAAATACCATCCTGGAGGCGCTTTGGGCAAGAAATTATACCTAAGAGTACAAGACATTTCATCTGTAAACACTAAACCCCAAGTAACTCCAGAAACAAGCATAAAAAATGTCATTATTGAGATTTCTGAAAAAATGCTAGGTGTTACTGCTGTGGTTGAAGACAACAAAATCATTGGCATAATCACTGATGGAGATTTAAGACGTATGCTAAGTAACTCAGACAATTTAACAGGGCTTACAGCAGGTGATATTATGAGCAAAAAACCTAGAACTATTGAAGCTAGCGCTATGGCTATTGATGCCTTAGATGTTATGGAAGACCATAGCATTTCTCAATTATTGGTAGAACATAATGGTGAATATGCAGGCGTTGTTCATTTACATGATTTAATAAAAGAAGGCATTATATAATGGCAAAAAAGAATATAAACGAGATGTCTTTTTTAGATCATCTTGAAGATTTACGTTGGCATTTAATTAGAATTTGTTTATCTATTGTTATTGTTGCCACTTTAGCTTTTATTTTTAGTAGATTTATTTTTGATGCCATAATATTTGCACCACTAAGCATGGATTTCCCAACGTATGATATGCTATGCAAAACGGCCAACTTTATCAATATTGACACCACATTTTGTAATGATGAGATTCCGTTAATATTACAAAACAGAACGATGGCAGGTCAGTTCTCTGCTGATATTTGGACGGCTATTTTGGGTGGATTCATTATTTCCTTTCCTTATGTTATTTATCAACTATGGCTATTTGTTAGTCCAGGATTGCATGATAATGAACGTAGGCATTCTCGTGGTTTTATTATTATTAGTTCCTTGTTATTTTTCCTAGGCGTGTTATTTGGTTACTATATCATTACGCCTTTATCTATAAATTTCTTAGCAAATTATAGCATTTCAGAATTGGTTGACAATCAAATTGACATTAGTTCATACATCGCCTTGGTAAGAGCTTCCTCACTGGCATCAGGACTCATTTTCGAGCTTCCTATAATCATATATTTTTTAACAAAAATAGGCTTAGTTACGCCTGAATTCCTTAAAAAATATAGAAAATACGCATTGGTTATTGTCCTTATATTTTCAGCCATTATTACACCACCAGACATTGCTAGTCAGGTTATTGTAGCTATTCCTGTATTAATATTATACCAAGTAAGTATTTACATTTCTAAAATAGTGGTTAGAAATCAAAAACGAAAAGAAGCTAAAAATGTCTGATATTGTTAATGAATTTAATGCGTATCGCTCAAGAATGAATGACAAAATTCTTGCTGATAATAACAAAATAATAAAGCGCATTTTTAACCTGGATACCAATGCATACGCCAAAGGCGCCTTAGATGTAAAAACAAAAGAACTTTTAGGTTTGGTGGCTTCTGCGGTATTAAGATGCGATGATTGTATTAAATATCATTTAGAAACCTGTTATAAAGAAGGTTTAAAAAAAGAAGAAGTTATTGAAGCGTTAAGCATCGCTACTTTGGTAGGAGGCACCATTGTGATTCCTCATTTAAGACGAGCCTATGAGTTTTGGGATGCCCTAGAAGCCCAATAATTGTTTAAATTTTACGTTATTGCAGTTATGATATTAAAAGCAGAAAATTTAATGAAGTCCTACAACGGACGAAAAGTAGTAAAAGATGTTTCCTTAGAGGTTAACCAAGGGGAAATTGTAGGTCTTTTAGGCCCAAATGGTGCAGGAAAAACCACATCGTTCTACATGATTGTAGGCTTAATTAAACCAAATGGCGGACATATTTTTTTAGATAATACTGAAATCACTAAATACCCCATGTATAAACGGGCTCAAAACGGAATTGGATACTTAGCTCAAGAAGCGTCTGTTTTTAGAAAATTAAGTATTGAGGATAATATTTTAAGTGTTTTACAACTTACCAAGCTTAGTAAAAAAGAACAAGAACTTAAAATGGAATCACTTATTGAAGAATTTGGGCTAGGCCATATTAGAAAAAACCGAGGCGATTTACTGTCTGGTGGTGAACGCAGACGTACTGAAATTGCACGTGCCCTAGCTACAGATCCCAGCTTCATTTTACTTGACGAACCCTTTGCTGGTGTTGACCCCGTTGCTGTTGAAGATATTCAGCGTATTGTAGCGCAGTTAACAAAAAAGAACATAGGTATTCTTATCACAGATCATAACGTACAAGAAACGCTAGCTATTACAGACCGTACTTATTTAATGTTTGAAGGAAGTATTCTTAAAGCGGGTAAACCTGAAGAATTGGCCGATGACGAAATGGTACGAAAAGTGTATTTAGGTCAGAATTTTGAACTTCGTAAAAAGAAGATTAGAGATTAAACTAATTATTTCCTTCTTATTTATTGAGTAACGCACCGTATTGTCTTTTATACTACTGCGTTATATCTAATCAATTTATATCATTTTCCATCTTCCATTTAAATGCTTTAATGATTAATCATTACAAGTACATATTCTTATGTCCCAAGAATTTTGAACTTTTATTCATAAAAACAATTATTTATCAAATATTTTTATATATATTTATGATATCATTTTAATATCATTTTAAATCATGAAAGAAGAAAAACTTATAATGCCAGCCAACGGTTATCTTATGTTAATTGTTTTTACCCTTATGTTAATTGGTGGTATAGCACTCATTCAAGTAGGAACAGGATTTGCAGCTATCCCAATCGTTCTTGCTCTAATTACTTCTATAGGTTTTATTATGGTACAACCAAACAACTCAAGAGTGTTTTTACTTTTTGGAAAATACGTAGGCACCATTAAAAAAAATGGTTTTTATTGGGTAAACCCGTTTTATACAAAAAAGAAAATTTCGCTACGCGCCAGAAACTTTGATAGTGAACGCCTCAAAGTAAATGACAAACTAGGAAACCCAGTTATGATAAGCACCATTTTAGTTTGGCGCGTAAAAGACACGTTTAAAGCGGCCTTTGATGTTGATAATTACGAGGATTTTGTACGGGTACAAACTGACGCTGCGGTACGTAAGCTAGCGAGTATGTATCCTTACGATAATTTTGCAGATGAAGGCTATACCGAAGATATTACTCTAAGATCTAGTGTTAATGAGGTTAGTGAAACTCTTGAAAAAGAAATTGATGAGCGTTTATCAATTGCAGGAATAGAAGTTTTAGAAGCTAGAATTGGGTATTTAGCCTATGCTCAAGAAATTGCTAATGCTATGCTAAAAAGACAACAAGCTACAGCCATAGTAGCTGCAAGACATAAAATTGTAGAAGGCGCAGTAAGCATGGTTGAAATGGCTTTAGAAGAATTAAACAAAAAAGACATTGTTGATTTAGATGAAGAACGAAAAGCCGCAATGGTGAGCAACCTTATGGTTGTTCTTTGTGGAGATAAAGATGCCTCTCCTGTGTTGAATACAGGAACATTACACCAATAACAATGAGAATTTTTAAAGAAGAACAGCGTTTTACACAGAGTTGGCTTCTCATTGTAATTGGCTTATCTATAATGATTCCTCTTATTTTTTTGACTAATGGTTTGATAGCAAAACAAATATCTTTATTAAACTATCTTCTAATCTCTTCTTTTATAATTCTATGCTGTAGTTTTATTTTTATCTTTAAACTAAACACTCGAATTGATGAAATTGGTATACATTACCAATTTTTTCCAATACACAGAAATTTAAAAACCATTTATTGGAAAGATATTTTTAGCGCAAAAACAAGAAAGTACAATGCAATAAAGGAATATGGCGGATGGGGCTTAAGAGGCGGAAGCCTTCTTGGAGGCAAAAACATTGCCATTAATGTAAAAGGCAATATTGGTTTACAATTGACACTTAAAAACAAAAAAAGGATTCTTATCGGGACTCAAAAAAAAAGTGAGATAGACCGTGTAATTTCAAGATATTTGAATCAAAATTAAAAAATGGCTAAAAAGAAAGCATTTGCATTACGTATTAATGAAGACATGCTGAAGGCTATTGAAAAATGGGCTGCGGATGAATTCCGAAGTACCAATGGTCAAATTGAATGGATGCTTAATGAAAGTTTAAAAAAAGCTAAGCGTATACCCTTCAAAAAAAACACCGACGAATAAATCTACTTTTTAAACCTTCCGGAAAATTAGGAATCATTAAAACAATTTTTCTAAATGAAAGCTATAATTCAATATTCGCCCGTCACGTTCAATTTTTAGTTTTATTTTTTTTCCGTCTTCAGCATAAAACTTTTCAATAATTTGCTGTAACGAATACTGGTATGTGCTTTTCCCGTTAATACTTAACAACAGATCATTAATTTGTAAGCCTGCTCGTTGGGCAGGAGAATTTTCACGTAACTCTACAATAACGTAAGCTGGCTTTAAGACAATTTTATAATCTAAATTTCTGTCTAATCTAAAACTATTTTGAGAATCTTCTTGAATTAAATTCTCTTTTTTTCTAGCACTTTTATCTACTTCCTGCACCAGCCTTGAACCTTGATGAGCCAATTCTATTCCACTTCTGTTATAACTAAACTTATCTCTAAAATATTTATTCTTCCTAAGCGTTATTTTTGCATTTTGGTAGTCAAATGTTATATTAAATCGTTTTAAAATATTACCAGCCAAACTCCCGTCTCGATCCTTAATTTTCTGAGCATGAAACACAGACTCGGCATCAGGATAAGACACATTAACATCTTTTAGCTTAAACTTCTTTAAAGACAAAGCCTCTAGTTTCGCTCTTTTTCCATAAACACTCCCTGTTAAGCCATGCCCCAAAAAATCATAAAAAAAATCACTTTCCTTCTTTACCTCAATGGTATCATTTTCAAACAACCATAAGGCATCACTACTTCCCGAATCAATTAATAACTTAACAACAACATTCTGCCGATTTGTATTAACCAAAGCATTGATATAAGGTTTATTGTTATGAAATTCAAGATTTAAAGTTTCACAGTCGCGGCAAGATTTATACGTAAAAACCTCAGGATCTGTAAGCTTTATAGTTTGGGTGGAATAATTGATTTGAACAATTAAATCTTTAAGCAAATCAAAACCAATAATACCATGCACAGGAATGCCTAATCTTGGCGCTAAGTCTAAATTTGTATTAAATATGGCATACAAATCTTGATTTAATTTTACAGCATCTCCAATTTTAAAAACATTGTTTCTGGAGCGCAATGCTTCCACTGATTGTTCACCTCCTAACCCTCTTAAATAAATAGTCTCTGTGTCTTTTATTTCTAAGGTATCAGAAATATTTAAAAAATTAAATATCATGGGTTTAGAAACACCTGTATCGAGTAAAAAAGACAATGTTACGCCATTGACTTCAACAGGAATAACCACTAAATTATTGATAAGTTTAAACTTAACTCTGTCTGAATTTCGTTTATTTTGAATCACAAATCTATCTTGAGAAAACCCTAAATGACTCAAACAAAAAATCATTAAAAAAAAGCAGAGTTTATTTTTCATGAAGTATTCAGATAGTTCGTTATGTATCAATTTACAAATCTTTATTCTTGTGTGCTGAATTAGCCCGTTTTTTTAAAAAAACTTTAAGAATATTTTCTCAACTTTGCAGCCTAAATTGAAAAAATGCCAACGATATCAAAAAAAGGCAAATTAATGCCTGCCTCACCTATTAGAAAGCTTGTTCCTTTTGCGGAACAAGCAATAAAGGCTGGAAAACACATTTATCATTTAAATATAGGCCAACCAGATATAAAAACCCCAGAGGTTGCCTTGCAAGCCGTTAAAGACAATACTATTGAAATTCTTTCTTATTCACGCTCTGAAGGCTCTGAAGCGTATAGAATAAAATTGGCAAAATATTATGCTAAACATGGTATAGATGTATCACATGAAGATATCATTGTAACTACTGGAGCCAGTGAAGCTTTATTATTTCTGTTTAGTAGTATTATGGATCCAGAAGATGAAGTTATCATCTCTGAACCTTTCTATGCCAATTATATTGCGTTTTCAACCGCTACAGGTGTTAATGTTGTTCCTGCAATTTGTAATATTGATGACAATTTTGCGCTACCTTCGGTTGAAACATTTGAAAAATTAATAAGTCCAAAAACCAAGGCTATCTTAATATGCAACCCTGGCAATCCAACTGGTGCTTTGTACAGTAAAGAAGAAATTCATCAGCTAGCTGAACTTGCCTTAAAACACGATTTATTTTTAGTTGCTGATGAAGTGTATCGTGAGTTTATTTATGATGGTGAATCACATTACTCTATCTTACAGGAAAAAGGTATTGAACAACATGCTGTAATGATAGATTCTGTTTCTAAACGTTACAGCATGTGTGGTGCTAGAGTAGGCTGTTTGGTTTCTAAGAATACAACCGTTATGCAAACGGTACTAAAATTTGCTCAAGCTAGGTTGAGTCCACCAAGTTATGCTCAAATAGCTAGCGAAGCCGCTTTAGATACGCCTCAAAGTTACTTTGATAATGTTATAAATGAATATTTAGAACGCAGAAATACCTTAATAGAGGCCCTAAAAAAAATAGATGGTGTAAAAGTAGCTGTTCCTAAAGGAGCGTTTTATTGTATTGCAGAATTACCTATAAAAAACTCAGATGATTTTGCCCAATGGCTACTAGAATCCTTTGACATTGACGGCGAAACTATCATGGTGGCTCCCGCTGGTGGATTTTATTCAACACCAGGCGTTGGGCTAAACCAAATAAGAATTGCCTACGTATTAAATAAAGAAAGCCTCCTAAAAGCTGTTAACATACTGAAAGAAGCCTTAAAAGTGTATCCTAATTAGTGGAAATTAAAACCAACATATCTTTAAAGCCGTTTAATACCTTTGGCATTGATGCGCATGCAAAGTATTTTGCAACTGCCAATACACTTACCGAGCTAAAAACCTATGTTACTGCCCAAGAATACCCAAATAAACTTATTTTAGGAGGAGGCAGTAATATTTTGCTTACCAAAGACTATGACGGATTGGTCATTTTGAACAGATTAAAAGGCATAGAGCTTGTAAATCAAAATGACGATTTTGTTTTTGTAAATGCACAAGCTGGAGAAAATTGGCATGAGTTTGTACTTTGGTGTATTGCAAACCATTATGGAGGCGTTGAAAATTTATCACTAATCCCTGGAAATGTAGGTACGGCGCCTATTCAAAATATTGGCGCTTATGGTGTAGAACTAAAAGATGTTTTTCATTCATGTGAGGCACTTGAAATTAAGACAGGAAAGTTAAACCAATTTACAAATACCCACTGTAATTTTGGCTACAGAAATTCCATTTTTAAAAATGAAGCAAAAGGTCAATTTATTATTACAAGTGTCACTTTTAAACTAACTAGGCAGCATCATAAACTAAGCATCAACTACGGAACAATTATTTCTGAATTAGAAAAACAAGGTATTCAAAACCCAAACATTAAAGATGTTTCTAACGCTGTAATAAGCATTAGAAAAAGTAAATTACCCGATCCGAAATTTATTGGAAATAGTGGAAGTTTTTTTAAAAATCCTGTTATTGAACGAACACATTTTGATAAGCTAGCCAATAATTTTTCAGATATACCGAGTTATCCTGTTTCAGATAACCTAGTAAAAGTTCCCGCTGGATGGCTTATTGAAAAAGCTGGTTTTAAAGGAAAACAATTCAATAATTATGGGGTTCACAAAAACCAAGCCCTTGTTCTTGTTAATTATGGCGGGGCGCAAGGTTCAGATATTTTAAAGCTTGCTCTGTTAATTCAAAAAACAGTAAAACGGCTTTTTAACATTATCATTGAACCTGAAGTTAATATCATATAATCTAAAAAGAAATTTCTACCTTTAGCGTCACGGATTTTTATGACCCTGTTCAATAAATATAACTTACTTTGATTTCACCAATAGAAAAAGAGATTGTTAACTTGTTACAAAATGGTGACAAGAAAGCAGTTAGCTTACTTTATGAAAACTATGCAGATGCCCTATACGGTGTTATTCAAAAAATCATTGCTGATGAAGAAACCGCACAGGATGTACTTCAAGAAACATTCGTGAAAATTTGGCGATATGCCAAAAAATATGATGCAAGCAAAGCCAAACTTTTTACCTGGCTGTACAGAATTGCATACAATACAGCGATAGACAAAGTAAGATCTTTAAAAAATAAAACGGGAAATGAAGTCCAGATTGAAAATTCACCCGTATATAAAATAACATCCAATGAACTTAATCAGGATGTTTTAGATATAAAAAAGCATCTAAACACATTAGATGAAAAGTATCAAATAGTGATTAATGCCCTCTTTTTTGAAGGTATGACGCAGCAGGAAGCTAGCGATGAATTAGATATTCCGTTAGGAACAATAAAATCTAGGTTAAAAATTGGATTGCGTGAATTAAAAAAAATTTACAATCCGTAAAAATATAACGTCATGAATGAAAAAATAAATACATTTTTAAGTTCTGGCCTTTTAGAAAAATATCTATTAGGTGAAACCAATTCTGTAGAGACAGAAATGGTAGAATCTTACATAGCTAGATATCCAGAAGTTGAAAATACATACAACACATTACAACACAACTTAGAAATTGTTGCAAAAAGTAATGCTATTGAAGCGCCCAAACATATTTTGAGTGCTGTTTTAAATGAATTAGATGACACTCCTGTTATTAGTTTAAAGCCTAAAAACAGGTATAAAAAGTGGTATAAATACAGTATTGCCGCTAGTATTACCGCTTTATTATTTGCAGGAACATCTTATATCTTTTATAATCAAAATCAAAAATTATCAAAAGAAAACCAAGTGGTAGTTGATGAATTGTTTGATTTACGAGGTGACATTGAGCAAAATAACAAAATGCTTGACAATGTTATGAGGCAACTTTTAAAGCTTAACAATCCTGAAACTGAAAAGTATATCATAAAAGGTAATGATAGAGCCAAAGATTTAAAAACGGTGGCTTACATTAATGCCAAAGAAAAAACATCTATGATAGATGTTGTATCACTTCCAGATTTACCAAATGAGCAATGTTATCAAATTTGGGCAGAGCTACAAGGTAAAATGGTCAACTTAGGTATTTTAGATAAAGCCGACAGAAAATTACGCAATATTCCTTACATGGAAGATGCCCTTGCTTTAAGTATTACTATTGAGCCAAAAGGAGGAAACACCATTGCCTCTGTTGAAAACTCAGTAGCACAAATTAGTTTACAATAATCCATTGAACTAAATTGTAAAAAGCCTCATTCAAACAAAATGAGGCTTTTTTATTGCGTTTTAGTCTACTTATATTTAAACGTCTTCAAACATTGCTTTATGAATCAAACCTGCTACAACTGCCCCAGCAATAGGAGCTATCCAAAACAACCATAGCTGTCCCAAATACTCTCCACCTGCAAATAACGCCTGGCTAGTTGACCTAGCTGGATTTACAGAGGTATTCGTGATAGGAATACTGATTAAATGAATAAGCGTTAATCCCAAACCTATCGCAATAGGAGCAAATCCTTTAGGGGCTTTACCATGAGTACTTCCCAAAATAATTAACAGAAAAAACATAGTTAATAAAAACTCAGCAATAAAACCAGCTGTCATAGAATAACCATCTGGCGATAAATCGCCATAACCATTGGCAGCAAACCCCCCAATATCAACAAAATCAGATTTATTACTTAAAATTAAAAATAAAGTACCCGCAGCAATTATACCTCCAACTAACTGCGCAACAATATAGCCCAACAAATCTTTAGTATCAAACTTTCCTCCGGCCCATAACCCAAGCGAAACCGCAGGATTAAAATGTCCACCAGAAATATGGCCAACAGCATAGGCCATGGTTAATACAGTTAAACCAAAGGCAAAAGCAACACCAACAAAACCTATTCCTAATTCCGGATAACCTGCCGCAAACACCGCACTACCACAACCTCCAAAAACCAGCCAAAACGTACCAAAGAACTCTGCAAATAATTTTTTCATAATAAAACAATGTTAATAGATTAATATTCTAAATGTACAAATAATTCATTATTAAGACACTATACACATAATTAGTCACTTAAAATTTTGGTTTCAATCTTCCATTTTGTCTGTTGCAAAAACATTATCTTTGCATAAATTTTTATAACGTTCACATGAAACTTCTTTTAATAACAATTGTTCTGTTAGGATTAGGTATAGCTGGTATAGGCATAAAATTATGGGCTAAGAAAGACGGTAAATTTGCTGGTACTTGTGCAAGTCAAAATCCAGTACTTAACAAAGAAGGAGAAGCTTGTGGATTTTGTGGCAAAACTCCCGATCAGTTTAGTGAATGTAACGAACCTAAACATTCATAAATAGTTAATGGAAATTCTTGAAATTGTATGCTACGCATTTATAGCTGTAGTTATTATTCAAGCTCTATTTTATGTTGTTGTTTTTTCAAAACTAGCTTTTTATAAAAAGAAAAAAAAGGCTTTTCAAACTAGTAGTGCTCCCCTATCAGTCATTATTTGTGCAAAAAATGAAGCTGATAACCTAAAAACATTTTTACCTTATATTATTAATCAAGACTATCCAGAATTTGAAATTGTTTTGATTAATGACGCTTCAAATGATGACACGTTTGAGGTCATGGAACACTTTAGCAGTTTACACGCTAATATTAAAGTGGTTAATGTAAAAAGTATTGAAGCATTTTGGGGAAACAAAAAATACGCTTTAACTCTAGGAATTAAAGCAGCTAAATACGATCTTTTTATTTTTACCGATGCTGACTGTAAACCGCTTTCAAAATATTGGTTACAAGACATGGCTGGTCATTTCAGCTCTGAAAAAACCATTGTTTTAGGCTATAGCCCTTACGCAAAAATCAAAAATTCCTTTTTAAACAAACTTATTAGGTTTGAAACATTAATGACCGCTGTTCATTACTTCTCTTTTGCTCTTTCTGGTTTGCCATATATGGGCGTTGGCAGAAACTTAGGCTATACTAAAGACACATTTTTTAAAGCCAACGGATTTATAAATCATATTCAAGTAAAATCTGGAGATGATGACCTTTTTGTAAATCAAGTGGCAAATTCTAAAAATACTGCTATTAGTCTTTCAAAAAAGAGTTTTACAGAATCGAAACCTAAAACAAGTTTTAAAAGTTGGTATAAACAGAAAAGACGTCATGTTTCAACTGCATCTTTTTACAAAACAAATCACAAACTAATTTTAGGCTTATTATACATAACAAATCTGCTTTTTTGGGTTTTATCAATTCTGCTTTTTGCCTTTAATTTTCAATGGCAATTGGTATTGGCCTTATTTCTATTTAGAATGCTATTACAATATATCTTTATAGGAAAATCTTCAAAAAAACTTCTTGAAAAAGATTTGATTCTGCTATTTCCCCTGTTAGAATTTTTTCTTGTTTTTATACAATTAACTATCTTTATCAATAATCTTATTTCAAAACCTAACCATTGGAAATAGACCAAGCCATTAAATTGGCAAAGAATAACGACCAGAAAGCTTTTAATTTTTTACTTGATATGTTTTGGGATGATGTTTATGGCTTTCAGCTAAAACGTACCCAAAATGAAAATGATGCCGAAGACATTACCATTCAAACCTTCTCAAAAGCTTTTGATAAAATTGATACGTTTAATGAAATCTACACCTTTAAAACGTGGTTAATTTCTATATCTAAAAACATTCATATTGATTTATTAAGGAAAGAGAAAAACTCCATTACGCAAGTCATTTCAAATGATGACCAAGAAGTCTTTGAAGTACTAGATGGAGCGCCTTCACCAGAGGACAAGTTAATTACCGAGCAACATCTTGCCAAGTTACTTCGTGATATAAAAAAACTTAAACCACATTATCAAGAAATTATAAACCTAAGGTATTTTCAAGAACTTAGTTACAAAGAAATCGCACAAGAACTTGGCGAACCCATGAACAGTGTAAAGGTTAAATTGCTAAGAGCTAAAAAACTTTTGGCTGAAATCATTCGAAGAAATTAAATGTTCAAACACATAAAAAATCTAGGTCCAGGCTTGCTGTTTGCGGGTGCAGCTATAGGCGTTTCGCATTTGGTGCAATCTACTCGGGCTGGTGCAGATTTTGGTTTAGGACTTATTTGGGCCTTGCTATTGGTTAACGTGTTTAAATATCCTTTCTTTCAGTTTGGTCCTAGATATGCCACTGCAACTGGCGAAAGTTTACTTGATGGCTACAGCAAACTTGGTAAAAGTATTTTGATTGTGTATTTTGTTTTAAATCTTGCTACCATGTTTACCATTCAAGCGGCTGTAACTATAGTCACAGCTGGCTTAGCGTCTTCGTTATTTGGTCATTTTATTAGTCTTGAACTTTGGACGATAATAATCCTTATAATCTGTTTGGTACTTCTCATTTTTGGAAAATACAAATTACTAGACAGATTGATGAAAATAATCATAGTTACCCTAACTATTTCTACCATTGTTACGGTGTCTATGGGCATATCAAATCATGAAAGCTCACTCTCCTTTCAGCAGGTTTTACCTAAAAACAGCATTGAAATTGCCTTTCTCATTGCTTTTATGGGCTGGATGCCAGCACCACTTGATATAGCCGTTTGGCAGTCCTTGTGGTCTGTTGAGAAAAACAAAGAATCTAAAACATATCACACTAAAACAGCTCTTTTTGATTTTAATATTGGCTATTTAGGCACTACACTTTTAGGTATTGGCTTTGTACTTCTTGGAGCTTTGGTTATGTTTAATAGTGGTGAAACCTTTAGTAATTCAGCAAACGTATTTTCTAGTCAGTTAATCAAAATGTACACATTAAATTTAGGAGATTGGGCCTATGTATTTATTGGCATAGCAGCATTTACTACCATGTTTAGCACTACCCTTACAACGCTTGATGCATCACCTAGAGCTATGGCAAAAAGTGCTTCACTACTTTTTAAAAATACTAAAAAACTCAACTATACGTTTTGGATTATGCTCTTAACCATAGGTACCATAGGCATCTTTATGTTTTTAGCTTCTGAAATGGGCTTGTTGATAAAAATAGCAACCATCTTATCATTTGTAACCGCACCATTTTATGCCATAATTAATTACAAACTAATATCTAGTAAGCACACGCCTAAAAAATGGCAACCTTCAAAAATAATGCATGTGTATAGTATACTTGGTATCCTTTTTTTAATCGGATTCAGTCTTTGGTATGTTGTTTCAATAGCAATTTAATTTAGCAGAATACTTTGTATCTTTGCACACTCATTTTATGTCTATGAAAACGAATACAGCTTCAAATATTTTGCCCGAACCTAAAGGAAAGCCCAAATGGTTACGTGTTAAACTTCCAACCGGAAAAAAATACACCGAGCTACGAGGACTAGTTGACAAATACAAATTAAACACCATTTGTACTTCTGGAAGCTGCCCCAATATGGGAGAGTGCTGGGGAGAAGGCACAGCCACGTTTATGATTCTAGGTAATATATGCACCCGATCATGTGGGTTTTGCGGAGTAAAAACAGGACGTCCTGAAACAGTAGATTGGGACGAACCAGAAAAAGTAGCCCGTTCTATAAAATTAATGAATATAAAACATGCTGTTTTAACAAGTGTGGATAGAGATGATTTGAAAGACATGGGCAGTATTATGTGGGCAGAAACCGTTAATGCGGTTAGAAGAATGAATCCTGAAACTACTTTAGAAACGCTCATTCCTGATTTTCAAGGTATAGAACAACATATTGACAGAATTATAGAAGTAGCTCCGGAAGTTGTATCGCATAACATTGAAACCGTAAGACGGTTAACACGAGAAGTTAGAATTCAGGCGCAATACGATAGAAGCTTGGGGGTTTTAAAATATTTAAAACATAAAGGACAGCGTAGAACAAAGTCTGGTATCATGCTTGGTTTAGGAGAAACTCGTGAGGAAGTTATTGAAACGCTACACGACCTTAAAAATAATGATGTTGACGTTGTTACGATTGGTCAATATCTACAACCTAGCAAAAAACACTTACCTGTAAAACAATTTATCAATCCAGATCAATTCAAAGAATATGAAGCTATTGGTTTAGAACTTGGCTTCAGGCATGTTGAAAGTAGTGCTTTGGTAAGATCATCTTACCGTGCTCAAAAACACATTCAATAGCCATGATAAGGATTGCTATTAATGGTTTTGGCAGAATAGGCAGGCGGGTATTTAGGCTACTAGCAAAGCAAAATGATATTCAAGTAGTCGCTATAAATGATTTAGCTGATGCCAAAACACTAAGTCACCTGTTAAAATATGATAGCGTTCATGGTATTTTTAAGTATGACACATCACATGACGCTGAACACATTATTGTTGATGGACGAAGCATTCCCCTTTTAAACCAATCGCATCCAGAAGCTATTGATTGGAACCCTTTTAATATTGACTTTGTTATTGAATGTACGGGAAAATTTAAAACCAGATCATCATTAAAAAGCCATATATACAATGGAGCTAAAAGGGTAATTTTGAGTGTTCCTCCAGTAGAAGATGATATTAAAACCGTAGTATTAGGTGTTAATGACCATATCATTAGCGGTTCAGAATTAATAGTATCAAATGCCTCTTGTACCACCAACAATGCGGCTCCTATGATTGATGTTATGGATAAACTTTGCGGTATTGATCAAGCCTATATTACTACCGTGCACTCCTATACTACTGACCAAAGCCTGCATGATGAACCCCATCGTGATTTACGACGATCTAGAGCTGCCGGACAGTCTATTGTACCTACAACAACTGGAGCTGCAAAAGCCTTGACCAAAATATTTCCTGAACTTTCAAATGCTATTGGGGGTTGTGGTATACGCGTTCCTGTTATAAATGGTTCATTAACAGATATTACATTTAATGTAAAGCAAGAAGTAAGTATTTCAGAAATAAACGAAACCTTTAAACATGCTGCCCTTAACAACTATAAAGGGATTATTGAATACACGTCAGACCCCATTGTTTCTATAGATATTGTTGGAAACACGCACTCCTGTATATTCGATTCTCAAATGACCTCAGTAATAGGAAAGATGGTTAAAATTATTGGCTGGTATGATAATGAAACGGGATACTCAAGCAGAATTATTGACCTAATACGTAATTTGTCGATAAAAAATTACGTTTTATCGATAAAATAATTATATTTGCTTATAATATTAGGTAAAATGTCCCAATTTAAGTGTTACATATATATTATCATCTTCTTGATAAATTTAGGTGCTGTGTCTCAAAACTCCATCAATGATGACCCTGAGATCACACAGAACAGCATTAATCACTGGATTGCTCAATCTGAAGTAGAATTAGAAAACTATAATTATTTTAGCGCTCAAAAAGATTTGGATAAGGCTTTAGCTTTAGCCGAAAAATCAAACAACAAAAAAAGTGCGGGTATTATTTATGCGCTTAAAGGAAAGCTAAAACTAATAACGCAAGAAGAAGATAAGGCTATTAAATTGTTAAACAAAGCCATTGAGATTCAACGCATAATTAATGACAACAAAAATCTAGGAAGCTCTTATAAAATTTTTGCTGATGTTTATTTTGCTAAAGGAGATTTTTACTCTGCTTTAGATTCTTACAGAGCTGCTAAATCAAAATTTGAAGAAGAGGAACTCAATAGAGAGTTGGCCGAAACCCTTTTAAGCGAAGGTAAAACTTATATTCAACTAAGAAACTACCACAAGGCAAG
This sequence comes from Allotamlana fucoidanivorans, assembly GCF_045788535.1. GTDB lineage: Bacteria > Bacteroidota > Bacteroidia > Flavobacteriales > Flavobacteriaceae > Allotamlana > Allotamlana fucoidanivorans. Next base: position 205,103 of record NZ_CP074074.1, read on the forward strand.
AGACCTCATAGAACAATCTATTGCCGTATCAAAAAAGTACGATTATTATAAAACTGAAAGCGAAGCTTTAGTAAATCATGCTCTAACCTACAGCAAATTAGGAAATCAAGAAAAAGCATTAGCGCTTGCTCTAGAAGGTCTTAATATTGCAAAAACCAACAATTACACCTCAATTATTAATGAAGCCTACTTACTTCTTAGCGAGCTTTATAATGATACTGGAGCTTATAAAGACTCAAGAGATTTCTTAAAAAAGCATATTACACTTTCTGACTCCATTAGAGAATTAACAATAAGTTCTTCAAACAGTCAAGAAACACAATATTTGCTAAATGAGGAAAAAGAAAAAAATCAGGAAATTGTTGAAAAACTAGAAAAAGCGGAAGATGAACAAAATATGAGTACCTTAATTTCTATATTAAGTGTGGCTTTAATTACTATTTTATCTCTTCTTACGCTTTCTCTGTATAAAAACAATAACATTAGACTTAAAACCAATAATATGCTTCACAAAAAAAACAGTGAACTAATTATTGCTAAAGAAAAAGCTGAACTCGCCTCAAAAACAAAAGCCAACTTCTTATCAACAGTAACTCATGAATTAAGAACGCCGCTTTACGCTGTTACTGGATTAAGCAACATGCTTTTAGATGAAAACCCAAGACCTGAGCAAGTGCAACATCTTAAGTCTCTTAAATTTTCTGGTGATTACTTACTTACGTTTATAAATGATATTCTTCAAATCAATAAAATTGAAGCAAATAAAGTTGACATAGAACCTGAAACTTTCAACTTAAAGAAAAAAATCAATAACATTATTCTTGCCTTGAACAACTCGGCTCTTGATAATAATATAAAGATTCACTATGAGTTTGATAAAGAACTCCCAGAAAACTTCATTGCCGATCAATTAAAAATTTCTCAAATACTAATCAACCTTATAGGCAACTCCATCAAGTTTACAAAGGATGGTGATATCTGGATTCGGGTTTATAAAATTGAACAACAAGGCAAAACATATATACTTCGTTTTGAAATAGAAGATAACGGCATTGGTATTAGCCAAGAAAAGCAAGACCATATGTTTGAGAGCTTCTCTCAAGGGTCCATTCAAATCAATAGAAAATATGGCGGAACAGGCTTAGGACTATCTATTGTAAAAGGATTAATTGACATTTTAAAAGGAAAAATTTACGTAAAAAGTGAGCTTGACAAAGGAACTACTTTTTATTTTGAAATACCACTTGAACATACTACCGTTGAAGAAGCTCAAGAAAATGCACCAACATATTTTGATGGCAAATCTGACGATTTAAATCTTACAAATGTTAAAATCCTGGTGGTTGAAGACAATAAAATCAACCAAATGATTACTAAAAAGATTTTAACGAAAATGAATCTGAAATGTGATATTGTTGACAATGGAGAAGCAGCTGTTGAAATGATTAAAGCGAACGCTTACAACATTGTTTTAATGGATATTCATATGCCTGGCATTAGTGGTATAGAAGCCACCAAACAGGTGAGAGAATTTGATAAGAAACTTACTATTTTTGCTTTAACAGCAGTAACCATAGAAGATAAAATGCATGAGTTTGAAGAAGCTGGATTTACTGATATTATTCCTAAACCGTTCAAACAAGAAGAGTTTGAGAAAAAATTATACAATGCCTTAGCTTCAAAAAAAGAAACACCTTCTACTAGCGCTTAATCGCCTTTTCAATTAAAGCATTGAATTTATTTGGATAATCTAATTTTACTTGAATAGGCAAATAATACAGTTTATCCTTTAAAGTTTCATACTGTTTTAAACGCATAAAATCTTTTTCTGTGGTTAAAATCATTTCTTTTTGCTCCAGTAATACTATATCGACTTCAGAAAACTCATGGTGATCTTGAAAATTTAAATGATCAAAATTGAACTGTTTTGCCTTTAAAAATTCAATCAATGACGTTGGATTTGCAATTCCTGTAACCAAAGTAAAACCACTTTTCAAATCGTGTAACGCCATAGATTCACTTACAGAACATATCTGCTCTGCATATGCTATAGAACTAAAAAACACTGCTTGATGAGCTTCTGGCTTTATTTGTTCAATAATACGTTTCTTTTCTAGAGTATTAAGGTCATGAGGACATTTGGTAACAACAATGATTTGAGCCCGTTTGGCTCCACTACGTGGTTCTCTTAAATTTCCAGTAGGCAACAGAATATCTTTAAAATAAGGGGCATTATAAGTAGTTAGCAATATATTTAACCCAGCCTTCACTTTTCTATGCTGAAACGCATCATCAAGTAAAATAACATCAGGATCGTGTTCTTGCAACTGCTCAATACCGTTTTGCCTGTTTGCATCAACCGCTACCAAAACATCTGACTTAAATTTATTGTAAAACTGAAAAGGTTCATCGCCAATAGAGGCCACAGTGCATGTTTCATCAGCTAATTGAAAACCTTTCGTTTTTCGTTTATATCCTCTACTTAATGTCGCTATTTTATACTCATGTTTCAGTAACCGAATCAAATACTCAATCATAGGTGTTTTTCCTGTTCCTCCCACACTCAAGTTACCAACACATACAACAGGTACACTATATGACTTTGACGGTTTCCAACCAAAATCATACAATGTATTTCTTAACCAAGTGACCAAAAAATAAATGGGTACAAATGGTAGCAAGATTTTCCTAATAAAGTTCATGGAAAAGAGATCAATGATTCGCCTAAAAATAAAGTTCGAAATATAACAATTATTCCACCAACGCTCATATTTCAAATGACAGAATTTAATACCTACGCTTGAAAGTATTTATTTTATCTTTGACTATAAAATAGATAGCACATGATTATTCAAGACGTTATAAATCATCTAGAAGAGCTTTCACCACTAAACTATGCTGAAGATTTTGACAATGTAGGACTTCTAGTTGGTGACAAAAACACAAAACTAACGGGAGTTTTAGTAACACTTGACACGCTTGAAGCTGTTATAGATGAGGCTATAAATGAGCAATGCAATCTTATTGTGAGTTTTCATCCTATAATTTTTAAAGGCTTAAAAAAGCTTACTGGAAAAACCTATGTGGAGCGTGTGGTTATGAAAGCTATAAAACACGACATTGCTATTTACAGCATGCACACCGCCTTAGATAATGCCTTTCTTGGTGTAAATGATATGATTTGCAGTCAATTAGAACTAGAAAACAAACAAGTTTTAATTCCTCAAAGTCAAACCATAAAAAAACTAACCACCTATGTACCTAAAAACGAAGCAGGCACCTTAAGAAAAGCCCTTTTTAAAGCAGGAGCGGGAAGCATAGGAAATTATGATGATTGCAGTTTTAATGTAGAAGGTTATGGCACCTTTAAGGGTAATGAAAATTCTAATCCCACAAAAGGAAATCAGGGAGAAATTCACACTGAAGAAGAAACAAAAATAACTATCACTTTTGCTAAACACTTAGAACATCGTGTTTTGAAAGCGCTTTTCAGCACGCACTCATATGAAGAAGTGGCTTATGAAATCATAACCATTGAGAACAAAAATCAGCATATTGGAATGGGCATGGTAGGTTCCTTAAAAACACCCATGGATGAAGCTGGTTTCCTAAACTATTTAAAGTTAAAATTCAGTACACCCTGTGTAAAACATTCGGCTTTTTTAAATAAGCCCATACAAAAAGTTGCTGTTTTAGGCGGTTCGGGTAGTTTTGCTATTAACGCCGCTAAAGCCCATGGTGCAGACGCTTTTGTGACAGCCGATTTAAAATATCATGACTTTTTCACAGCAGAAAATAGTATTCTTTTAGCTGATGTTGGACATTACGAAAGTGAGCAATTCACAAAAAATCTTTTAGTAGCGTATCTTACAAAAAAAATTAGTAATTTTGCAATCATTTTATCAAAGACAAATACCAATCCTGTTAAGTATTTTTAAAGTATGGCTAAAAAGAAAGAAGTAACTGTTGAAGAGCGTTTAAGAGCTTTATACGATTTACAACTCATCGATTCTCGTATAGATGAAATAAGAAATGTTCGTGGAGAACTTCCTTTAGAGGTTCGTGATTTAGAAGATGAAGTTGCTGGACTTAATATTAGATTAGAAAAACTTGTTGCTAATTTAGAAGTTATAGATAACGATATTGCTGGAAAGAAAAATTTAATTGAAGAATCAAAAGCTTTAATTAAAAAGTATGCTGAGCAACAAAAAAATGTTAGAAATAACAGAGAGTATAATTCTTTAACAAAAGAAATTGAATTTCAAGAATTAGAAATCCAATTAGCTGAAAAACACATTAAAGAATTTAAAGCTCAAATAGAGCAAAAAAAGCAGGTTATTGCCGACACTAAAGAACGCTTAAAAGAGCGAGAAAGTCACTTAAAACACAAAAAAGGTGAACTTGACGCCATTTTAGCTGAAACTGAAAAAGAAGAAGAAGCATTAATTCAAAAATCTAACGATTACAAAGAACAAATTGAAGATCGTTTGGTAGCAGCTTACACCAGAATAAGAAATAATGTAAAAAATGGGTTGGCGGTTGTGCCTATTGAAAGAGGTGCTTCTGGAGGTTCGTTCTTTACCATACCACCACAAGTGCAGGTTGAAATAGCTTCGCGCAAAAAAGTTATTACAGATGAGCATAGTGGCAGAATTTTAGTTGACCCTGTTTTAGCTGAAGAACAAAAAGCAAAAATGGAAAAACTGTTTTCAAAAATATAGTTTATTTTAAACACAAAATATTTAAAACCTCCTAAATTTGGAGGTTTTTTTATACTCTTAGTTAAGGTATTACCTCAAAATAAAATAAGGTAAGCCTTATTTTTAATTTGTGCTACTAATGCTACCTACTTAAAAAATATCTCAATACCCCTAAGGCATCAGCATTAATGTTCCAACTAAAATATACATAACATAAAACTATTTTTTTAAATAGTTTTAAGGATTTAATTTTCCATACGTCTATTATATAAACAACTACTATGAAACATTTAATCTCTTTTTTTACATTGGTTCTATTTTGTAGCTGCCAAAACAATGCTCAAACTAACAAAACACAAGAGGCAGTAATACAAGCCAACCCTGTTGAAGTTCCTGTGGAACACGGCAAAGCAAAGGCCTATTTTGCCAGCGGGTGTTTTTGGTGTGTTGAAGTTATTTATGAAAGCGTAAAAGGTGTTGAAGAAAGTATTTCTGGGTATTCTGGCGGACACACTAAAAATCCTACTTACGAAGCTAGCAACACAGGAAAAACAGGTCATGCTGAAGCTGTTGAAATTATATACGACCCTAAAATAGTGAGTTTTGAAACCCTTGTTGATGTTTATTTTACCTCACAAAATATCACACAGGTAAACGGTCAGGGTAATGATAAAGGCTCTCAATACCGCTCCATCATCTTCTATCAAAATGAGGCGCAAAAACAAATTATTCTTAAAAAGAAAACGGAGTTAGAACAACAATTAAAAATTAAAGTAGCAGCTGAAGTGTATCCATTTCAGAAATTTTGGATTGCTGAAGATTATCATCAAGATTATGAAAAAAAGCACCCCAATCATCCTTACATTCAAAATGTATCTATTCCCAGACTAAATAGATTTAAATCAAAAATGCCTCATGTTTTGAAAGACAATCATTAAACAAACCTGCTACTGCTTGACTTAATTTAGAATTTCGACTAGATTTGTCTGCGTTATAATTGCAAAACATAAATGAATTGCATGTATAAAACAGTATTTGAAATTACCAAAATGGATTGTCCTTCTGAAGAGAACCTCATCCGAATGAAATTAGATGATATTGCAAATATTGCACATTTAGACTTTGACATCCCCAACCGCAAACTAACCGTTTACCATCATGATTTAACTGATGTAATTGAAACATCTATTCTTGAACTCAACTTGGGAGGAAAGAAAATCTCAACAGTCTTATCAAATCAGACCTCATTTACAGAAAGTGCAAATCAAAAAAAATTACTTTGGTGGGTGCTTACCATAAACGTCATGTTTTTTATTATTGAAATGATGACTGGAGTTATTTCAAAGTCAATGGGACTTGTGGCTGATAGTTTAGATATGTTGGCCGATAGTTTTGTCTACGGTATTAGCTTATTGGCTGTTGGTGGCACTATGATTAGAAAAAAAAGAATTGCAAAACTTGCTGGTTATTTTCAAATAGTATTAGCGTTGATAGGCTTTCTTGAAGTTGTGAGACGCTTTTTGGGATCAGAGCAACTCCCTCAATTTTCAACCATGATTATTGTATCTATTTTAGCGCTTTTTGCCAATGGTTTATGCTTAATTATTTTACAAAAATCAAAAAGCAAAGACGAAGCTCATATGAAAGCCAGCATGATCTTTACCTCTAATGATATCATTATTAATCTCGGCGTTATTCTTGCAGGCATCTTAGTGAATTGGCTTAATTCAAATAAGCCCGATTTAATTATAGGTACCATTGTTTTTGTTTTGGTCATTCAAGGAGCCTTTAGAATTTTAAAACTGAGTAAATAATTCTCTTTACGGTTTTGTTGCTTTTAGTGTAAAAATTAACGGGTATAACTTATCTTTTGTAGCATACATACCCGATGTAGTCTCCACCAAATTTGGCAAAACGTTATAAGGGCTTTCATCAAATTCGCGCAAATAATCTATATGTAAACCTGCTTCGGTAAGTGCTGAAACCACCTCTCCTAGTCCATGATTCCATCCATACTCTTTACTTACTATATTCGAACTTTTATCAGCATAAGTTCCCTCATACTCTTCATAAATAACATCTTTCTGCATATAACCAAATCGCATATAGGGCATATCTTCCAAATAATCAAACATCCAAACAATAGGATGAAACTCGGCTATAAAAAACGTACCGCCTTGATTTAACCGCTCTGCAATCATCTTACCCCATGGTTTTAAATCTGGCAACCAACCTATCACACCATAGCTAGTAAAAACAATATCGAAAGTTTTGTTTATAATTTTAGAAGCATCTAAAACATTACAGCATTCAAACTGTGCATCTAAATGTAGTTCATCGTTTAATTTTCTGGCCAGCTTGATACCCTCATCACTCAAATCTACACCTGTACACTGGGCTCCCATCCTACTCCAACTCAATGTATCCTGACCAAAATGACACTGCAAATGCAACAATGATTTTCCTGACACATTTCCTAAAGCCTCAAGTTCATAACGCTTTAACGAGGAATTCCCTTTTTTAAAACCTTCTAAATCATACAACGTACTTTTTGCATGAACAGCAACTTTTTTGTTCCATGTATCCCTATTCGTGTCAAAATAAATTTTATCTAGAGCCATATTCAAAAGGTTATCTTTGCAAAAACTAAATGTATGAAAAACTTTATTTATTGTGTTGGTATTTTAATCTTTAGCTTGTCTTGTCAGGAGACTACCAAAAAAAAATTAACGCCAACAACATTAACAGTAGCGGAAAAAATAGCTAAAGCCCATGGTTATGATCACTGGAAACATGTGATTGAGGTTAACTTTACCTTCGCAGGGAAAAGGCAATGGCAGTGGCAACCAAAAACCAATAATGTTACCTTGATAACCGAACAAGATACCATCTCTTATAACAGAAATACCTTAGACTCCACAGTTATAAAATTTGACAGAGCTTTTATAAATGATAAATTTTGGTTGTTTATTCCTTTTCAACTTGTTTGGGATAAAGGCACCTCTATTTCTGACCCTGAAAAAGTTAAATCGCCCATAAAAGGTATTGACTCACACAAAATCACCCTAACCTATGGTAGTCAAGGAGGCTATACACCTGGAGACGCCTATGATATTTATTATGATGAGAACTTTATTATAACAGAATGGGCTTTTAGAAAAGGAAATAAACCAACAGCAGGATTAATCAATACTTTTGAAAACTATCATGACTATAACGGATTAAAACTAGCATCAAGTCATAAAAAATCCTCTGGAGATTGGGATTTACAACTGACCAACATCTCTATTAAATTTCAATAAATTTTATATTTTTTTAACATTTATAAAACATCTTAAACCTTCAATGGTAACGTAAATAAAGTATAGTTGATTATTCCGCGTTATGCGTCTATATATATCAAAGCGCTTGATCCATAGGTTTAAGCGCTTTTTCATTACTAGAATTTACCCTTTAAAATCTATTTTCACATGTGAACCATCACAATAAGGTTTATTATTGGAACCACCACACCTACAAAATGCCGTTGTTTTACTTTTTAAATCTGTGGTTCCGTCCTTATGCACCACTTTCAACGCACCAAATACCAACAAAGGCCCTTTTTCTAACACTTCTACCTTTGTCTTTATGTCAGCAGATACCTTTTTAACTTCTGCATTCATATAAAAACTCAAGGCTCCAGATGGACATTGATTTACCTGATTTATTAATTCTTGCGTTGTCGCTTTATCAATGCGTAACCACGGCCTAACTCTAGGTCTAAATACCTGAGGTAGTCCTTTAACACATATGCCTGAATGAATACAAGATTCTGGTTTCCAAACAATAGTTACTTCCCCATTGGTATATTCTTTTGTTTTAGCCATAACGTTTGTTTTTACTAAAGATACAAAAAAATAAAGCTGAAAGTATTCTATCATGAGCCCCTTCATACCTTAGCAGATAATTCTTATTTTTGTTAGAAACCCAAAAACAAACAACGTTGTCCAACTATAAACTAGGTCTTGATTACGCCTTAGCACTAGACCAAAATGACACTTTAAGAGCCTATAGAAATCGCTTTTATATTCCGAAAGACAAAAACGGAAAGGATCTCATTTATATGACAGGAAACTCTCTGGGACTTCAACCAAAGTCAACAAAAATATTGGTACAGCAAGAATTAGACGATTGGGCTAACTTGGGTGTTGAGGGACATTTTGAGGCTAAAAACCCATGGCTAAACTATCATGAATATTTAACCGATAATATGGCGCAGATTGTTGGTGCCAAACCCATTGAAGTTGTAGTAATGAATACCCTTACTACCAACCTTCACCTCATGATGGTCTCCTTTTATCAACCCACCAAATCACGGTATAAAATCCTTATTGAAAGCGATGCCTTTCCCTCAGATAAATACGCCGTAGAGTCTCAGTTGCGTCATCATGGGTTTGATGATAAAGAGGGGCTTGTACTTTGGAAACCCCGAGTGAATGAAGAACTATTACATTGTGATGATTTAGAAACCATACTGAACGAACAAGGCGATGAGATTGCTTTGATTCTAATTGGTGCGGTTAATTATTATACAGGGCAGTTTTTTGATTTAAAACGCATCACACAATTGGGTCATAAACATAGCTGTAAAGTAGGTTTTGATTGTGCTCATGGCGCTGGAAACGTTACTCTAAATTTACATGATTCTGGTGCCGATTTTGCCGTTTGGTGCACTTATAAGTATTTAAACTCTGGCCCAGGAAGCCTGGCTGGATGCTTTGTTCATGAGCGACATGCCTATAAAAAAGATTTGAACAGATTTACAGGTTGGTGGAGTCATAATAAAGAAACACGTTTTAAAATGCGGGATGCATTTGATCAGCTACCTGGAGCTGAAGGTTGGCAACTTAGCAATCCGCCTATATTATCGCTTGCCGCCATAAAAGCATCATTAGACATATTTGCTGAAGTGGACATGGAACAACTTACTAAAAAATCTGAAAAACTTACGGGTTACTTTGAGTTTCTTTTAAAGACTTTAGGAGAAGACACTATAAAAATAATAACGCCTAGTGCTCCTAATGAACGTGGATGCCAGTTATCTATTCAGGTAAAAAATGCAGATAAATTGCTACATAACAAGCTTGCCAAAATGGGTGTTGTTACTGATTGGAGAGAACCTGATGTTATTAGATGTGCTCCTACTCCCTTTTATAATTCCTTTGAAGATGTTTACAAACTGGTAGAAACCCTCAAAAGTATTTTAGATGAATAAACAACAAAACATACTTATCATTGGAGCCGGACTATGTGGCAGCTTACTTGCTTTAAGGCTCGCCCAAAGAGGTTATAATGTTTCCATTTATGAAAAACGACCAGATTTGCGTAAGGTAAAAATGAGTGCTGGTCGTTCTATAAATTTGGCATTTTCTAATCGAGGTAATAAAGGCATCAAACTGGTTGAGTTAGAAGAAAAAATTAAAGCCCTTTGTATTCCTATGAAAGGCCGCATGATTCATGACGCTCATGGCAATACATTTCAATCAAATTATAGTGGTAAATCACATGAATTTATCAATTCTATATCAAGACGCGATTTAAATGTTTTACTACTTGACGAAGCCGAAAAACATGAAAACGTAAATATTTATTTCAATAAAAAATGTAAATCGGTTAATTTTGAAAAAACCACAGCGCTCTTTAAAGATTATTCCACACAAACAGAGTTTGTTGAAGATGCTGACGTTATTATCGCTACAGACGGCGCAGGTTCGGCTATGAGAAAAAGCTACTATTTAGAAAAAAAATTCCTTTTTAGCTTTTCTCAAAATTACCTTAGCCATGGGTATAAAGAACTTAGCATATTGCCTAAAACACCAGGCGAATATCAGTTAGAAAAAAATGCGCTTCATATTTGGCCACGCGGTGATTTTATGCTCATTGCCTTACCTAATTTAGACGGAAGCTTTACCGTAACTCTATTTTTAAGCTATCATGACGGTAAATACAACTTTAATAATCTTGCGGAAGAAAATGATGTTTTAGAGTTTTTTCAAAACGAATTTCCAGATGCTTTAGCGATTATGCCTAATCTGTTAGGCGATTTTTTTAAGAATCCCACGTCGCCTCTTGGTACTATAAAGTGTACACCATGGCATTATAAAGGCAACACCCTTTTAATGGGTGATGCAGCCCATGCTATTGTGCCTTTTTATGGGCAAGGCATGAATGCTTCTTTTGAGGATGTTGTTGAACTTGACAACATTCTTGATAAAAATTTGAGCACATGGGAAGAGGTTTTTCAAACCTATGAACACCAAAGAAAGCAAGACACCGATGCTATTGCCGATTTAGCAGTTGATAATTTTCATGAAATGAAAGACCATGTAGCGAACCCTATATTTCAAGAAAAACGTAAATTAGAGATGGCTTTTGAGCAACATTTTCCTGATGCTTACGCTTCAAAATATGCCTTGGTCACCTTTAACGAAAACATGGGCTATCATGAGGCTATGCTAAAAGGAAGAGCCCAAGATAAAGCTATTTTAAATTTATTAAACGATGGTGTTATTGCGTACCCAAACACCGTTAATTTAAAAACGTTAAAACCCATCCTAGAGAAAGTAAAAACAGAAACCAATGCCATTCTTGACGACAATAGAATTGCTGGATTAAACTATTAACTATGAAACAATCTGTAACACCGAGAGGCGCTTATCCTCATACCAAACGTGTGGGCGACTTTATTTTTGTATCAGGAACAAGTGCTAGGCAACCAGACAATAGTATTGCTGGGGTTCAAGTTATTGATGAAATGGGAACCAAAAAGTTTGATATTGAAGCGCAAACCAGAGCTGTTCTAGAAAACATAAATAAGAATTTAACTCAGGTTGGTGTTTCTATTACCGATGTGGTTGATGTAACTACCTTCTTAGTAAGCATGAATGATTTTGCGGGATATAATAAAGTGTATGCCGAATTTTTTAAAAAAGAAAACGGGCCTACACGAACTACTGTTGCTGTACACCAATTACCACATCCTGATTTACTCATAGAAATAAAAGTGGTAGCTTACAAAAAAGTATAATGAAGATTCAAAACTACATTAACGGCACATACCAAAACCCAAATTCTCAAGATTGGCTAGAGAATTTTAATCCGGCCAGTGGCGAAGTGTATGGCTTTATACCTAATTCAAATGAAGTTGATGTAGAACACGCTTTTCTTGCTGCAAAATCAGCTTTTCCTAGTTGGTCACAAACTTCTTTAGAAGAAAGAAGCCGCATACTCATAAACATTTCAGAATTACTTGAAGCGCATTTAGAGCGTTTTGCAGAAGCAGAGAGTATAGATAACGGCAAACCGCTAACTGTAGCTAAAACTATAGATATTCCCAGAGCAGCAAGTAATTTTCGTTTTTTCGGGCATGCCATCACCCAATTTGCAAGTGAAAGCCATGAAACAAAAGGATTTTCGGCTATAAACTATACCCTAAGACAACCCATAGGTGTGGTTGGCTGTATTTCTCCTTGGAACCTCCCCCTTTATCTGTTTACATGGAAAATTGCGCCAGCCATTGCAGCGGGCAACTGTGTTATAGCCAAACCAAGTGAAGTAACCCCAATGACAGCTTACATGCTTGGAACGCTTTGTACTGAAGCGGGTTTACCGCCTGGTGTACTAAATATTATACACGGTTCTGGCGAAAAAACAGGACAAGCCATTGTAAAACATCCTAATATAAAAGCCATTTCGTTTACTGGCGGAACAAAAACAGGGGCTACCATAGCTAAAATAGCGGCTCCTATGTTTAAAAAATTATCTTTCGAACTGGGTGGAAAAAACCCCAATATCATATTCGCTGATTGTGATTATGATACCATGCTTGAAACCACGGTAAAATCATCTTTTTCTAATCAAGGACAAATATGTTTGTGTGGCAGTCGTATTTTTGTGGAACAGTCCATTTATACTAAATTTAAATCAGATTTCATACAAAGTGTCAAACAACTTAAAGTTGGACACCCCATGGAAACTGATACTGATATAGGCGCCTTAGTTTCGCAAACACATTTAGAAAAAGTTTTAAACTATATGAGCATAGCGCGTTCTGAAGGACATAATATACTGTGTGGTGGACATCAAGTTCTTGTGAAAAATCATGAAAATGGTTATTATTTAGAACCTACGGTGATTGAAGTTAACACGAACAACTGCCAACTTAACCAAGAAGAAATATTTGGTCCTGTTGTAACCATTATGCCTTTTGAAACTGAAGAAGAAGTTTTAAACATGGCCAATGCATCAAATTACGGCTTATCGGCCACTATTTGGACTAACAATTTAAAACGAACCATGCATTTTACAGAACACCTACAAGCTGGAATTATATGGGTAAACACATGGATGCTCAGAGATTTAAGAACACCTTTTGGAGGCACAAAATCTTCTGGTTTAGGACGTGAAGGTGGTTTTGAGGCTTTACGTTTTTTTACAGAACCTAAAAATGTTTGTATTAAGTATTAAACAATCAAATAATAAAATATACTAACCAAAAAACTCTATGGATTTAAAAATCAATAATAAAAACGCTCTAGTATGCGGAAGCACAGAAGGCATAGGAAAAGCCGCAGCTATGGCTCTAGCCGCAGAGGGCGTTAACGTAACCTTAGTGGCTAGAAACAGAGAAAAACTAAAAGCCGTCCTTGCCGAATTACCACAACATAGAAATCATAGCCATATTGTGGCCGATTTTTCTAACCCAAGAGACCTTCAGGAACAAGTAATAAAATTTATTGAGAATCATCATGGATTTCATATTTTGGTAAATAACACTGGTGGTCCCAGAAGTGGTCAAATACTTCACGCAAGTCTTGATGAGTTTGACAAAGCGTTTACGCAGCACATAAAATGTAATCATATTTTAGCCCAAGCCACTATTCCGTTTATGAAAGATGTTGGATTTGGCAGAATTATTAATGTAATTTCAACATCTGTTAAAGAACCTATACCAGGACTTGGAGTAAGCAATACCATTCGCGGGGCCGTTGCCAGTTGGAGTAAAACATTAGCTACAGAGATTGGAGCATTTGGTATCACAATAAACAATGTTTTACCAGGCTTTACAGATACAAACCGTTTAGCCGAAATTATTCAAATAAAGGCAAACGCTGAGGAAACAACGGTTGATGAAATGACCAAAATCATGAAAAACTATGTACCTGCAAAACGCTTTGCACAACCCGAAGAAACCGCTAGTGTTATTGCTTTTTTAGCTAGTGAACAAGCTGCCTATATAAATGGCGCGAATATTCCTGTTGATGGTGGCCGAACTAAGTCTATGTAAAAATAATCCTTGAAGCTTTAATAGGATTTGAGGTCTTTGTATATTAGTAGTGAATTCGCGTTAAGGATAGAAGCGGCATCCTTTTTTGTTTAAGCAAAAAAGATATAGTGAATAGCCTGACCCTCGTGGTAACGCCTAAAATAATATTATAATGAGTACGTTAACATCACCCATAAATTTTAAGGCTTGGATTGAAGAAAACAGACATCTGCTAAAACCACCTGTAGGGAATAAAGTAGTTTGGAAAGACGCCGATTTTATTGTGATGGTTGTTGGTGGCCCGAACAACAGAAAAGACTATCATTACAATGAAACACCCGAATTTTTCTATCAAGTTGAGGGAAACATTGTACTGAAAATTATTGATAAAGGAACACCTAAAGATGTACAAATTAAAGAGGGTGATATTTACTTACTACCTCCAAAAGTACCGCACTCACCACAACGTGGCCCTAATACCGTTGGGTTAGTTATTGAGTATAAACGCCCAGAAGGCATGAGAGATGCGCTGTTATGGTTTTGTGAAAACTGTACCACAAAACTCTATGAAGAAGATTTTACTCTGGAAAATATTGAAACCGATATGCCCAAAATATTTGACAAGTATTACAGAGATACAACAAAACGAAGCTGTCCAAATTGTGGTACAATTATGCAACCGCCTTCGCAGGTTAAAATAGATTGATATTTTAATTTTAAAGATTCCTGACCTCTCAGGATATAATCATGAAACGTAAATTAAGGATTAACGGCCATTCTCATTTACTTCCTTATCCAGAGGAAATTCCCGAATTTATGCAAGAAAAAGGCATTTTTTGGGTAGATAAAGATAGAAAGTTCATGCTTCAAAAAGACTGGAAACGCCCTGTTACAGATTCCAGTTTTTTCTTAAATGAAAAATTAGAATGGATGGCTCGTAATAAAATTGATCATGCGGTTGTTCTCAATCTGTCACAACTTTACGGTAATGGGTTACGCGTTGAAGAAATGAAAAAAGCACTACGATTTCAAAATGATTTTAATGCCAGAATACAGCACGAACATCCTACTAAATTCACCTGTGGATTTGTAGTGCATCCTGGTTTTTTGAGAAGTGCCTGTTGGGAAATTGAACGCTGTGTGGAACAACTCGGGTTACAATTACTTTGTTTGCCCACACATTATATGGATTCTATCGGTACCTGGCGGTGTATATTTGATGAAGAAAACGAACCGCTTTTTGAACTGGCTAACACATACAACTTAGCCGTTGAAATTCACCCGTATGATGGTGAGAAATTTATTAAACTAGAAAACACATCCTGGCGATTTCACCTCATCTGGATGTTAGCCCAATGTGGTGATGCGTATCACTTTTTAACCTTAAATGGTTATCAAGAAAAATTTCCTAACATGCGCACCTGTTTTGCACATGGTGGTCAATTATCACAAATTAATTTAGGAAGACGCATACAAGGATTTGACGGTAGACCTGATTTATTTGAAGGCAAACACCACCCTAGAAAAGCCGTAGGACACAAAAATATTTTCTTTGACACTTTAGTACATGATACCGGTGGCTTAGAACTGCTTATCAAAAACCAAGGCGCTAAACAGGTTATTATGGGCCTTGACGACCCGTATCCGTTAGGTGAGATGGAAAGCGAAAAACAATCATCCTATCCCGGTAAAATTTTAGATTTGGCCATAAAAAATAAAATCATCAACCAAATAGAATATGAAGCCATCTGGGAAGATAATGTGATAACATGGCTGTGTGGCGACGATGAAAACGCAAAAGAAAAGTTGATAAACAGAATTTTGAACTAATGCATTTTATACCTGAAGAATTAGATGATTACGTAGTAAATCACTCTGAAAATGAACCAGAGTTACTACAAGAACTCAATAGAGAAACCTATCAAAAAATATTACAGCCCAGAATGCTCAGTGGGCATTATCAGGGACGGCTGTTAAGCATGATTTCTAAATTAGTAAACCCTAAAAACGTTCTAGAAATCGGCACCTACACAGGGTATTCTGCCTTGTGTTTAGCTGAGGGTATGCAAAGATCGGGTGAATTACACACTATTGACGTGAATGAGGAGCTCTACGATTTTCAAAGAAAATACTTTGACAAATCTAATTTTGGCAACCAAATTTTTCAGCATTTAGGAGACGCACTAGACATCATTCCTACACTAAATAAAACCTTTGATTTGGTCTTTATTGATGCCGACAAAGAAAACTACAGTTATTATTTTAACGTGATTATTGATAAATTAAATATGGGAGGACTCATATTATCTGACAACGTGCTTTGGAGCGGTAAGGTTTTAGATAAAACCTTTAAAAAAGAAGACACGTCTACACCAGCCCTTATTGCTTATAATAAACTTTTAAAAGAAGACCCTCGTGTTGAAACTGTTGTTTTACCAATTAGAGACGGATTAACCTTGAGCAGAAAAATAAAATAACCGTATAGCTTTTAACAGAGTGGGTATAATTATGTAAACCAATAAATTACCAAGCTTGTGTATCATTTTACCAAAACATTTTAGAATTACCCAGTTTGTTTAAAATGATACACTAACCTGCTTCTCCTTTGGCGATGCCTAGTTAATGGTTTAAATTGATGACTTTAATGAGAGTACAACTAATGAATTGGAGCGCATTAAAACATGCCTAAGAATGCATGTGCCCAATGTTAAATTATGGATAAACAAAGTGACTTAACATAATATTCCTATAAACTATAAGGAATATTCTTAGGAAAAGGTAGCTAATTTTTTTGATCCCGATGGAAATTTACGCGCTTTTAAAGACAGTTTAACTTTTGAAAATCAAATAGAAACTTATGCCAAAGCGCCTCATTGAACTTCCTATGTAAACATGTTTTAATTCAGATTAATAAAGGAAAAAGGCTTCAAGGAAATGTCCTAAAAACCTAAAACTTACGTCTTACAGAACCCGTAAAGTCTTCTAAATCATCTTTAACTTTATCTAACTCCTTTTTTACATCAGAAGTCACACTAGTATCTATGCCATGATTTTCGGCCGTTTTGGTAATTTCATGCTTAATTTCATTAGACGCGTCTTTTAATGTTCTCATACCTTTACCAAGGCCTCTTGCTATTTCTGGTAATTTATCGGCACCAAAAACCATAACAGCAATAAACATAATGAATGCTATTTCTGCTCCGCTAATAAATAGAAATGTTGCTAATTGTATCACAGCACAAATATAGTGAGTTCATTTCTTAGAATAAAAAAAGCCGATTTAAAAAAATCGGCTTTTCTGAAAATAATATGATTTTAACTTTTAAGTGTTGATTTGAATTGTTCAAAATCACTAGGTTGTTCTTGCTTAGGCCATGAATTATTTGACGTATCAATATCGGCCGTTTCCTCATTAGGATCTATTATAATTGAAACAATTTCTTTCTCAGAAGCTACAGCCTTAGTGACTTCACTATCATTAAATCGCCATATCTGTGCTGGATAGGTTTCTGTTTTTGATGTACCATCTGCATAGGTATACTTTACAATGATAGGCATGACTAAACCTCCTGGCTTCTCAAAAGTAATGTTATAAAAATACTTTGGTGTTTTCAAATTTTTTCTTTCCTCTGGAGAGAAATTATCCATAACATACTGTTTTAATGGAATGGAATTTTCCAAAAGAGTGCCATCACGTAAAGACTCTTCATAATCTTCACTGCCCTCCTCTACTAAATAAACCAATGGTTTTAAATTCTTTAACGGAAAACCTTGTTTTTCAGCCACGTTTCTTACAAACTTATTGGGTGAGGAGGATACAAAATATCTTTTCACATCTTTAATACCTATATCAACCCAGTCTGTAGTATAAAACCAACCTCTCCAAAACCAATCTAAATCAAAAGCAGAAGCATCTTCCATCGTTCTAAAGAAATCTTCTGGTGTGGGGTGTTTAAACTTCCACCGGTTGGCATACTCCTTAAAAGCATAGTCAAAGAGTTCTTTTCCCATAACTGTTTCTCTAAGAATATTTAATGCGGTAGCTGGTTTTCCGTAAGCATTATTTCCAAATTGATAGGTATTTAACCCTTTGGTCATGATAGGTGCAATATAATCTTGATTGCCACTCATGTAAGGCACTATTAACTTGGCTGGTCCACGATCTGAAGGAAAGTGCTTATCTTGAGGGGATAGCGCCTCTGGATATTTTTGTCCAAAATCTTGCTCGGCAATATATTGTAAAAAGGTATTTAAGCCTTCATCCATCCAAGTCCATTGACGCTCATCACTATTTACAATCATAGGAAAGAAATTGTGACCAACTTCATGAATAATCACCCCCATCATACCATATTTTACACGATCACTATACGTGCCATCTTCTTTAGGGCGACCATAGTTCCAGCAAATCATTGGGTATTCCATTCCCTGTTGCTTAGCATGTACTGAAATAGCTTTGTGATACGGGTAATCAAAAGTCATTCTTGAGTAAGACTCTAAAGTACTCGCTACAGCTTTTGTTGACCATGCTTCCCATAATGGGTTGCCTTCCTTAGGATATAATGAAACCGCCATAACATCTTTTTCAGAAATTTTCACAGCCATCATATCTAAAATGAATTTTCTTGAGGTTGCAAAGCCAAAATCACGTACGTTCACAGCTTTCAATTTCCAAGTTTTCGTCTCTTGAGAAAAGAGGCCTTCTTTAGCTATAACTTCGTCTTGACTTACAATAATAACTGGTTTATCATAAGACGTTTTCGCCTCCTCATAGCGTTGCATCATCTCTTTAGAGTAAACCTCTTTTCTATTTGTTAATTGGCCCGTACCCTCTAAGATATGATCTGCAGGAACCGTAATATTCACCTCATAATCACCAAACGGTAAGGCAAACTCATCTCTACCCCAAAACTGAGAATTTTGCCAGCCCTCAACATCACTATATACTGCCATTCTTGGGTAAAACTGAGCAATAACATAGGCTCTATTACCATCTTTTGGAAAATACTCGTATCCAGACCGACCACCTTCAACGACATGATCATTAACATTGTACCACCACTTAATTGAAAAGGAAAACTTCTCACCATGCTTTAATGGTTTAGGTAATTCTACCCGCATCATCGTTCTATGAATAGTATACGGTAATGGTTTTTTATTGGTATCTGTAACTTCCTCAATAGTGAACCCGCGCTCTAATGGCTTATTCATATAATTCTGAACAAAGCTTGAAGGTTCAGCATATGGTGGAATCGATTCAGATTCAATCAACGGAGATTTAGAATCTTTTGCTCTTTGATTTTGATCAAGTTGCACCCAAAGGTAGGTTAATTGATCTGGAGAATTATTGGTATAGGTAATGGTTTCAAAACCCGAAATTTTTGCCTTTTCATCATCCAAGACAATATCCATTTTATAATCGGCCTGCTGCTGGTAATAAGCTACCCCGGGGGCTCCCGAAGCAGCACGATACATATTTGGTGTAGAAAATTCATCATACAGCTGCCTAAATTTATTCGTATTTGTATGACCTGTTTTTACTTGTTCTTTCTCTTGTGCATGCACTGAAAAAGCAGCAATAATCAGTACTAAACAAACGCAAGCAATGTTTCTCATTCCTATTTTATAATTAAAAATTGTAGTTTATTTCAACCAATAACAACAAAAATTGTTATTCAAATAGGAGCGAAATTATAAAATTATACAGCAAACATAGCTGTTTTAATCAAATTTTAACACTACCGAATCATTTTGAGAGAGAAGAATGAAGCTCTTTTGTTTATTATTAATGTTGGTTTTAATAATATTCTGCTGGTCTTCAAAAAGATCAAATAACACCTTATTGCTTATTTCAAAAGACTTTATTTCTGTTATGCCTTCAATTTCCATATAACATTTTATAACATCGGTATCATAGGCTTTTCCAAGAAACTTCACAATATATGGTGTTCCATTTATCTTAATGCTGAGTTTATCCTTCAAGTACCTCCCAATATAACCATCAATACGTTCAGACTCATCGTTGTTATCAAGTAGTATGATTTTATCATCAAAACGTTCTCTTAAAAGACTCTCAAAATCATCAATAAAAATTCTGGAAATAATTTGCAATGACTGTTTTTCTTTCACATACTCAATTTGTGTCACACTTACATAGTATTTATGTACTCCTGTAAAAGCAAAGATGGGGAACAAAAACACACAAAAAAGAAATTTAGAAATGCTGATCATATTGCAAAAGTAGTTAATTTATAGATTTTTATGACGTTCTAAAAGCAACCCTTGTCTTCAAATATATTTTGAAAATCAATTAATCCTGTAAGGCTGTTCTATTTTTTTGATACTGTATATACTTCATTTTCAAAAACGTAAAAATGATTAAATCTGATTTATTCTGACAGCTGTCCATAAAATTCTCATCATCCATACAGAAATAGAAAAAATCCATTCTTAAATCCGGTTCTAACGGATACGACGTAAAAAATTCATCAGACCATCTTGCTTTTACGCGTTGCATTAAAGTCTCCTTTCTCTCCATTTTCACTTGGTTTTTCAATCTCTTAGTTCTTCCTGTAATAGCATTGATAATAGGATTTAATGGCACAATACCACCTCCTGTTGTGGCTTCGTGTAAGCGTCTTTCCCCTATGGTTGCTATTTTTCCTTGATATCCAGGAATACCTACATCATAAAAATTGATTGGAGCTTTACCTTCAGTTGTCTTTATATCTTGTGTTAAATTACCAGATAGCACCTTACCTACAACAACTTCATCTAACGCATTTACTTGTTCCTCTAAATGTACTTTTACGGTTTTACTTAAAATCATTTTTGGAGTCATAACTAATTCTTTGTCTTTATGTTGAACCGAAGAAAATTGTATGGTATCATTAACTTTTACTGAAATCTCAAACACCCCTATTGTATTTGTAATGGTAAATACTTGAGCCGTTTTATTAATAACGTGAATGTTTTCAACATTTGATGTACTCTCAACTTTTCCTGAAAGTATCACGCTTTGACTGTGAGTAGAAAACCAAAACAAACAACCAAAAATAAAAATAGAAAGTAAACGCTTCAAAAACAGTAGTTGATTAATTGTTTAAAGTAAGTCCTTCAAATCTTAATCTTTTTGTAAACCGTTTGTAAAGTTATGTTAAAATAAAAGAGTTATTTTTTTGTAGATAAAAACACCTTACTCTTTTGATGTAGCAACTCAAGAAACTCCATTTCGTTACCATAGTTAAGCAACGAAAAATCAAAATCATCTCGTTGCACATACTGTATAAATTCTTGAACCCGATGTTCTGGTATATCAAAGTTGTCAACCAAAAACTCTGAACCAAAGTAATATTTCACAGACTCAATAGGTACTTCTGGAATTTTCACTTTGTCTTTATCTTTAGCGCCAGACCTGAATAAAGGCAATAGTAACTGATCAACCACATTGACAATATTCAGACCATTTATCATATGCTGCTGCTGTGAAGCCATTGTTATATTATTCACCTCTGTTTTGTTATCCTTCTCAAAATTATAATCGCTGCTATGCTTCACACCAAAATACAGAGCATCTAATTTAGGATTAAAAGCTTCGGCTCCTTCAATATCTGTGCCTAAATCACCTGTTAATTTCTGATCCAAAACGATGACCTCGTCCAATTTATTAATTTCTTCAATCATAAATAATTTCATACTTCCTGATGCTATGATAGCTTCATTGACTCTAAATTCAATGCTTTGATATTGAAGCGCACTCACTTGAATTAAATCGTTTAAAGCCACGGCAATAGTAAACTGACCATTTTCATCAGAAATAGTTCCTTTATTTGAAGAGGTGTTGAAAATGGTAATACCCGAAATATCATTACCTTCAACAATAATTTTTCCTGCAACATCAATTCTATTAATAGTTTGCGAATAACCCAAACTAGTTGTTAAAAAAGCTAAAACAACAATAATATGCTTCATTTATTTTTTATTTTCAAATTACCACATAATTTTCTATTCCTAAAGTAAAATGTACTAAAATTTTTCTAAACAGAAATTTAACTAGTTTTGCTGAAATGTCTTATTGAAATGAAAAACATAATAATAGCAAGCACCTCAACCGTTCACGGCAGCGGTTACCTTGATTATATTGTAAACGACTTAGAACGCTTTTTTGAGAAGGCTCAAACTATTCTTTTTATTCCTTTTGCCCGACCAAGCGGTATAAGTCATGACGCCTACACAGAAATAGCCCGTAAGGGATTTCAAAAAATTAATAAACGTGTTATTGGCCTTCATGAATATGAAAATAAAGCAGAAGCTATTAAAACAGCAGATGCTATTTTTACGGGGGGCGGAAATACCTTTGTATTAACCTATCAGTTGTATAAAAATAATTTAATTTCCCTATTACAAGAAGCGGTTTATGGTGGCATCCCTTATTTAGGCACCAGCGCTGGGAGTAACATTTGTGGATTAACTATAAAAACCACTAATGATATGCCTATTGTATACCCCCCAAGCTTTAATGCATTGGCCCTTGTACCATTCAATATCAACCCACATTATTTAGATCCAGACACCTCAAGTACACATATGGGAGAAACCAGAGGGACCAGAATAAGAGAATTTCATCACTATAACACCCCTCCTGTTGTGGGATTAAGGGAAGGCAGCTGGATACACGTTAAAGGGCAGTCTATTATTTTAAAAGGTGATTTAAGTGCTAGAATATTTGAATATAATAAAGCACCCTATGAAGTCTTTCCAGGTACAGAGTTAAACCATTTAAAATAAAAAAGCTTCACCGTTATTGATGAAGCTTTTTTGAGCGGGAGACCGGGTTCGAACCGGCGACATTCAGCTTGGAAGGCTGACGCTCTACCAACTGAGCTACTCCCGCGTTAATCGGTTGCAAATATATATAAACTCACCTATCATTTCCAAGAAAAAATTATAACTTTTTTAAAAAATGAAAGCCTAAAATTTCAAAGCCTTCCTTAAAATAAAACTTATGAGACAAAGCATTTGTAACATAAGTATTTAGCTCTATAGCTTCTACTCCTTTGGTTTGCACATAATCATAAATCCAGTTAAAAAAACGATGCCCTAACCCCGTACCTCTATAAGCATCATCAATATAAACATGATCGGGTTCTACGCTATTACCAGAATAATGCCTTGTACAAAACCAAAGTCCGCAAACCCCAATAATATTATCTTCATCAAAAACCACAGCACATTCATAGTGCTGAGTTACCATATCTAAAAAACGCTTTTGTAAGACCTCCGTTGAAATACGGGCTTCATTTAACTTATAAACCAAGGGCACAACCTCATGTATGCGCTCTGGTTCAAGAATTTTAAATTTGAATGTCATATCATTCTTGCTTTATAAAAGCAATTTATAAATATAAATTAATATGTTTGAATGTTCCATTAAAAAACTGAAGCTATCAAAACTAACAACTATCGCATACACGAGATTTCAGCAGAAGAAACCTTTCAGGTAAGGCAACCTGTTCTTAGACCTAACAGACCTTTAGATACTTGCAAATTTGATGGCGACTTACTAAATACTACATTTCATTTTGGTTTATATTTAAATGAAGAATTATTAGGCGTTTGTTCTTTTTTCAACAATACTTACAGCGGTATTTCTAGCAAAAACCAATACCAGCTAAGAGGAATGGCTGTTCTAAAAACGTTTCAAGGTCAAGGCTTAGGTAAACTAATTTTACAATACGGTGAAAACTTTATGAAAGAAAAAGGTGCAGATACTATTTGGTGCAATGCTAGACAACTTGCCGTGCCCTTTTATAAGAAGAATAATTATGCCATTATTAGCGAACCTTTTAACATTGAACATATTGGATTGCATTATGTTATGAGTAAATCTTTATGAGTTTTTTTGAAATGCTAAAAACAAACAATGAAAAATCTTTTGTAATTTTAGTAAGCTATTTGCAAAACCATCATGAGAGGAAAAAATTTTAAAGTCAGACTATTAATAGGTGCCGCTATCGCACTGTTTTTTGTTTTTAAACGCTGTAGTCAACAAGAGGTAAATCCATATACAGGACGTACACAAACCATATCAATGACACCAGACAAGGAAATTGCTATAGGATTACAAAGCGCACCTCAAATGACAGAGCAGCATGGCGGTTTGCACCCCAACAATCAATACCAAACTTTAGTTGATAATGTTGGCGCCAAATTAGTAAATAATAGTATTGCCCGAGAAACTCCTTACCAATATGAATTTCACCTCTTAAATGACCCAAACACAATTAATGCTTTTGCCTTACCAGGTGGGCAAATTTTCATTACCTATGCCCTATTTTCGAAATTAGAGAATGAAGATCAACTTGCTGGTGTTTTGGGGCATGAAATAGGTCATGTTCTGGGTAGGCATAGTGCAGAACGTATTGCTGAAAGTGAATACTGGCAAGGCTTAACTACGGCGGGTTCTGTAGGTGCAGATATGGGTGAACTTGTAGCTGGTATAGGTCAAAATACATTATTAACAAACGGACGAGATGACGAACTTGAAAGTGATGATCTTGGGGTTAAATTCATGATAAAGTCTAATTACAACCCCGAAGAAATGATTGGTGTTATGGAAATTTTAAAAGCTGCAGCCGGACCAAACCGAGTTCCTGAATTTCAGAGCACGCACCCCGATCCAGACAATAGAATTGAGAGAATACGTGAAGCTATAAAAAAACATCAAACTAATTAACACAAAAAAGCCCTGACATGTCAAGGCTTTTTAAAAATGACTAACTCAAATAATTATTATACGTTTTTCTTAACAATTATTTTTTTTCTTAGCAAGCGCTTCTTCTATGATTATTAAGGCTTCATCTGCACCGTGCAACTTGGCATAGTCTGCCGCAGTTTTCTTTTTTTCTGATCTCACTTTTAAATTAGCTCCTTCAGCAATTAACAGCTTTAAAATTTCAACTCTGTTAAACTTAGCTGCATACATAGCTGGCGTCATGCCGTTTGATTTTTGGTTAATGTCTGCACCACGGTCAATTAATTTTTTTACGGTTTCAAAATCACCTTTGGCAATTGAAACACAAAAAGAATTTACTTTAAAAAAAGCCTCAACTTTAAAATCGTTTGAGGCAACAGGTGATGAAGTAGCATTTACAGTACTTAAAGAAAAGCATAATGCCACAGCGGAAATGATGATTGTTTTTTTCATGATGAAAGATTTTAGTTTGATTAAATGATTACGTTTTTTGATATACTAAAGAGACGATAAAAATTTGATTCTGTTACATAAAATATTTTTTATAACAGATTTTTAACGTTTGATTCACAATTTGTTAACGAAATCGTTTTCTTAAAAAATTATCCTAAAAACCTTTGTTTTTCAGGGTTTTTCAAAGGTTTCGATACCTGTTTTTTATATAACTTCCGTATCTTTGTTTGCATTAAAATTTTAACAAAAAATGAATAAAAAAGTTATCCTAATGATACTTGACGGGTGGGGAAATTCACCTGATCCAAAAGTCTCTGCTATTGATCATGCCAATACGCCTTTTATAGATTCTTTATATAAAAAATATCCTTTTGCAACCCTTCGTACAGACGGGTTACACGTTGGACTACCTGAAGGCCAAATGGGAAACAGTGAAGTGGGGCATATGAATCTTGGAGCTGGCCGTATTGTATACCAAGATTTGGTTAAAGTTAATTTGGCTGTTGAAAACAAAACTTTAAATAAAGAGAAAGTCTTAGTTGATGCCTTTAACTATGCTAAGGAAAACAATAAAGATATTCATTTTTTAGGTTTACTTAGTGATGGTGGTGTACATTCTCATATCAACCATCTAAAAGGCCTTGTTGATGCGGCTAATGAGGCTGGAATAGCCAATAGCTATGTGCACGCTTTTACTGATGGTCGTGATGTTGACCCTAAATCTGGTGCTGGCTTTATTAAACAACTTGAAGATCATATTGAAAACACTAACACTAAAATTGCCTCTATAACTGGTCGCTATTATGCCATGGATAGAGACAAACGTTGGGAACGCGTTAAGCTAGCTTATGATGCTATGGTTAATGGTATTGGTCAAAAATCAACAAATGCCATTGAAACCATTCAAGAAAGCTACGATAATGATATTACTGATGAGTTTATCAAGCCTATTATTATGACTGATGATTCAGGAAATCCTGTAACAACCATAAAAGAAGGGGATGTAGTTATCTTCTTTAACTTTAGAACCGATAGAGGACGTGAGCTTACCGAGGCCTTATCTCAAACCGATTTCCATGAACAAAACATGCATAAACTTGATTTGTATTATGTTACCTTAACAAATTACAATGACACCTATAAGAATATCAATGTTATTTTCAACAAGGAAAATTTAACCGAAACCTTAGGTGAAGTTTTAGAAAATCATAACAAAAAGCAAATTAGAATTGCTGAAACAGAAAAGTATCCACATGTCACTTTCTTTTTCTCTGGAGGAAGAGAAGCTGAATTTAAAGGCGAACAACGTATATTAAGAAACTCACCTAAAGTTGCTACTTACGATTTAAAACCAGAAATGAGTGCTTATGAGCTTCGTGATGCTTTAGTGCCTGAGCTTGAAAAAGGAGACGTTGATTTTGTATGTTTAAACTTTGCCAATGGTGACATGGTAGGACATACTGGTGTTATGGAAGCCGCTATTAAAGCCTGTGAAGCTGTAGATACATGTGTTAAAGATGTCGTGACCACAGCTCTAGAAAACAACTACACCACATTACTTATTGCAGATCATGGAAACTGTGAAACCATGATTAACCCTGACGGAACCCCTAACACAGCGCACACCACTAATCCTGTTCCTGTTATTTTAATTGATAATGAATTGAAAGAAATTAAGGATGGTATTTTAGGAGATATGGCGCCAACCATTTTAAAACTCATGAATGTACCACAACCTGAAGCTATGACAAGACACGCGTTAGTGTAGTAGTATTCAGTATACATAGTAATGAAGCCTTGTTTAAAAAGCAAGGCTTTTTTTTATTCCATGATGCTCAAATATCCTAATCCCCAAAAAATATGTATTTTTGTACAAACCCAATTCTATAAGTATTTATGAATTTTAATCTTCAGCTTACCATTGCAGTCGATTTTGACGGAACTATTGTTGAGGATGCCTATCCTAAAATAGGCAAACCTATGATTTTTGCATTTGAAACTTTAAAAAAACTGCAAGAAGAAGGACACCGTTTAATACTATGGACCTATAGATGTGGTGATAAATTAGAAGAGGCTGTCAAATTTTGCGAAGCCAACGGCATACACTTCTATGCCGTTAACAAAAGTTTTCCTGAAGAAGAATTTGATCCTGCTTTTAGCCGAAAAATAAATGCCGATTTGTTTATTGATGATCGCAATGTTGGAGGGTTTCCTGGTTGGGGCGAAGTATACCAACTATTGACCGATACTGAGCCTATTATACCACAGAAAAAAGGAGGTCTTTTTGGGTTATTTAAGTAATAACATCCGTAAGCCCTTTTTTAAATTTTTCAATGAATTTTGGGCTGCATACGGTTCATCTTCTCCTATATGAAAATGGTAAAATTTAAGTATCTTTGCATCCTATTTTTGATGTTATGATAACTGTAAAAACACGAGAAGAAATTGAATTAATGCGTAACAGTGCATTAATTGTTTCTAAAACCTTAGGAGAACTAGCCAAAGAAATTAAACCAGGCGTAACCACATTGCAATTAGATAAAATTGCCGAAACCTGTATTAGAGATCATGGCGCCGAACCTGGATTTTTAGGCTTATATGATTTTCCTAATACGCTTTGTATGAGTCCCAATTCGCAAGTAGTTCATGGCATACCTAATGGAGACCCTTTAAAAGAAGGTGATATTATTTCTATAGATTGTGGCGCTCTAAAAGATGGTTTTTACGGTGATCATGCCTATACTTTTGCTGTTGGAGAGATTGATCCAGAAACAGAAAAACTGCTTCAAGTAACCAAAGAGTCGTTGTATGTTGGTATTCGCGAGTTTAAAGCAAATAATCGTGTTGGTGATGTAGGGTACGCCATTCAAAAATACTGTGAAGATCATGGTTATGGTGTAGTAAGAGAACTGGTTGGTCATGGCTTAGGAAAAAAAATGCATGAAGACCCAGAAATGCCAAACTATGGTAAACGTGGACGCGGCAAAAAATTTATTGAAGGTATGGTGGTAGCCATTGAGCCAATGATAAATATGGGCACGCAACGCATAAAACAGCATAGAGACGGTTGGACAATTACAACGTTAGATGGCAAACCTTCTGCTCATTTTGAGCATGATGTTGCTTTAATTGATGGTAAACCAGAATTACTATCTACATTCGCTTATATTTATGATGCGTTAGGTATTGAGAGTGAGGAAGAAGATGAATTCAGACAAAAAGCTTTAGTGCTTTAATGCATGAAAAAGACTTTTAAGTTTATTCTTAACCTTGTTCCTAGACCTTTATTAATCAGGCTTAGCTATATTATTAGGCCTATTTTAGCCTTCTTTTTAAAAGGCGACAAATACACTGATCCTATTGACGGCAAAAGTTTTAAAACGTTTTTACCTTATGGATACGGGCAGCAGCGTAACAATGTATTATCGCCTTCGACCCTTTCTTTAGAACGTCATAGGTTACTTTGGTTGTACTTAAAAAATGAAACTACTTTCTTTTCTGCCCCTTTGAAAGTGCTACATTTTGCTCCAGAGCAGGCTTTTTTCAAGCGGTTTAAAAACATGTTGAATTTAGATTATACGACTACCGATTTAAATTCGCCTTTGGCTGATGTAAAAGCTGATATTTGCAACCTACCGTTTGAAGATAACACCTTCGATTTTATTTTATGTAATCACGTTCTTGAACACATACCAAATGACACTAAGGCGATGGAGGAATTATATCGTGTATTAAGAAAGGGCGGTACTGGTATTTTTCAAATCCCTCAGGATCTAAATCGAGCTACAACTTTTGAAGACAACACGATTACAGATCCTAAAGAACGTGCTAAAATTTTTGGACAATACGACCATGTTCGTATTTACGGCCGTGACTATTTTGATAAATTAAGACGTATAGGTTTTAAAGTAGATGAAGTAGATTACACTAAGCAACTGCCAGATGCTGAAATTGCAACTTATTGTTTAGCTAAAGGAGAAATAATTCCTGTTGTTTATAAGTAAAAAAAGAATGTCTGAACAAATAGTTATTTCAACAGGTGCATTATTTGGGTTACTCGCTGTGATTTTCGGAGCCTTCGGTGCACACGCTTTAAAGCAAACCTTATCTGAAAATCAATTGAAAAGTTTTGACGTTGGTGTTAGATATCAAATGTACCACGCTATTGTTTTATTAATTTTAGGATATAGTTCAATAGATACCGCTCATGTTGTTTATTGGTGTTTTACTTTGGGTATTATTTTATTCTCATTCAGTATCTACGTCCTTGTTTTGTTTGATGCTAAAGGTCGAAAATTAAAATTTTTAGGCCCTGTTACACCTATTGGCGGACTGCTTCTAGTGTTGGGTTGGTTATTAATATGCTTCCAATTTTAATAGTAAATTATGAAGCTTCAGGAAACCCATTAAGCGCCAAGGTTTCAATATCCTTTTGCTCATTTTCAAAAATTAAAAACACCTTAAGTTCGGGGTGTCGCTCTAAAAAGAGCTTGATTTTTTCAATTCCCATAGCTTTAAAAGCCGTAGCATAAGCATCAGCCACCATACATGTTTCGGCTATTACAGAAATACTTAGCAAATTTGTTTTACTAGGATAACCTGTTTGTGTATCAATAATATGTGCATATCTGTTTCCATTCTCATCTACCTTAAACTTTCTGTATGTTCCTGAGGTTGCCATAGCCTCATCTTGTAGCGCTATAGCCATTAAAATAGATTGTTTTCCATCAAAATTAGGATTTTCTACCCCTACCTTCCATGGCATATTCTTTTCAGCATTTATGCCTTTCACTCGAATTTCTCCTCCAATTTCTACTAAATAATTGTCTATATCCTGCAATTCTAGAAACGCTCCAATGACATCCACACCGTATCCTTTGGCTATAGCATTAAAATCAATAAAAGTAGCCTTGGGTTTAACAATGCCGCTATCTACTATTTTAACTTTGCCAAAGCCCACAGAATGCATTAAGCTATCTATTTTCAAACTGTCAAGATTAACAATTTTACCTTCAGGGCCAAAATCCCAGGCATTTACAACAGCACCAATAGTAGGATCAAAAACACCATTAGTTTCAGAATAAATAATTTTAGAAGCTTCAAATACATGCCTAAAATGTGCATCTACCTTAACCGCTTCATTTCTATTCACCTTTGAAATATCAGAGTTTTGCTGGTAAGTTGACATACTTTTATTTATAACATAAAACAGGCTATCAATTTGATGGCTAAAATCTGTGCTTGAATCATATATGATAGAATAACCTGTTCCAAAAACACCCCCAGATAGTTTGGTGTTTTTTACCTGTTTTTCACATGAAAACAGTATTACAACAAACAATATACCAAATATATGTTTACCTACATATGCGTTAATAAGCCTCATTATTTTAGATTAGTTTAAATTTGTTTCTAAAACCTGAATTCCATTATACTCTAACAAATAATCCTGATTCAAATAAATGGGTTCCTTTTCACCTGCTAAACTACCAATGCCAACGCCTGCATACAAAACAATGGCTTCCTTTTCTCTAGCGTGTTTTTTAAAAGATTCCATCCAAACTACATCATAATTATTGGGGTTATCAGGCAAAATCACAGCACGGACTATAACAAAGTAGTATTGATTGTTCTTATCTATACAAACAAACTGTGGATGTTTTTTTAGTTTACTATTTACGGCTATAAACTCAAAACCACGCTTCTCAAGATCCTTTCCAACGTGATTCATGGCTAAATTATGTAGTTCTTGTGCTGTAAGGGGTTGACTCATATTGCAAAAATAACATTATAATTCGTATAAATTTTGTAAATTATAGTCAAAACAAAATTCCATGAAAGCAAAATCACGATTTGAAGTGGCCATCAAAAAGCTTTATATAGCTTTTCATGATAATACCTTAAACCCCGAATGTTGCAAGCAATGTGCGGTAGGTAACATTTTGGACAATACCGATAGTTGGAAACATTTATCTGACCATCATGGCTCTTTAAAATTAAATTATATTGGACGCGTACACCAAAATTTGGGACGAAAATTTAATGGTTACACGCCAAAAGAATTGATACAAATAGAAGTTATTTTCTTGGCCGCTTGTGGTTATGACCTGCCTATAAACCATCAAAATAAAAAACCTAAATATCCTAAAAATAAGGATGTATTATTTAAAGGACTTAGTGCTGTGATTAAATACCTTTGTAAATTGGAAGGTAAACGTAACATCATGGATTACACAGCATTACTCAAACAAAAACACTACCCTTTTTCTATCAATTAACTTCTTCTTATTTTTTCAAGTGTAATTTTAACCAATAAACCAACCAACTAATGAAAAAACAAAGAATTTTGGCTTTTATGTTTGCTTTTGGCTTGCTATTCAGTGCTTGCCAATCAAAAAAAGAAGAACAAAAAGCCTATCAACCTGTTAGTGCAAGCGCAATTAATCCTGAAAAAAGAGGTAAATATCTTGTTGACACCAATGGATGCCATGACTGCCACTCACCAAAAAAGTTTACAGAAAGAGGTATGGAAGTAGATACTACTAGAATTTTATCTGGTCATCCTGCTAATGAAGCATTACCGCCATTTGATCCAGAAACTGCAAAATCATATATCCTTTTCTCTATAGGACTTACGTCGGCAACTGGTCCATGGGGTACTTCTTTTGCGGCTAATTTAACCCCGGATGCTACGGGTATTGGGACATGGTCTGAAGAGCAGTTCTTAACCTGTATTAAAAAGGGACTTTACAAAGGTTTAGAAAACAGCAGGCCTTTATTACCTCCAATGCCGTGGGAACATTATAAAAATTTTACTAACGATGACTTAAAAGCCATCTTTGCATACCTCAAGAGTATCCCTGCTGTTGAAAATGCTGTTCCTAATAATATACCACCTCAATGATAAAAAAATCCCAACTAATTATTAGCTGGGATTTTTTTGTATCTCATAAAATTTCAAAGGGGATTATCCTCCAAAGTCATCAAATCGGATATTTTCATCTGGTAAACCAAAATCTTCACCCATTTTTTGAACAGCTTTGTTCATTAATGGTGGTCCACAGAAATATAACTCGATATCCTCGGGCGCATCATGCTTGCTTAGATAGTTGTCAATTACACAGTTGTGAATAAATCCAACAAAACCATCACCTTCTGTATCGTTAATGTCTTTCTTCACTTTCCAGTTATCCTCTGGTAAAGGCTCAGATAGTGCTAAATAAAATTTAAAGTTAGGGAAACTATCTTCTAATTGTTTAAAGTGATCTAAATAGAATAACTCACGTTTAGAACGTCCTCCATACCAATAGGTCACTGTTCTTCCTGTTTTTAATGTTTTGAACAGATGGTATAAGTGTGAACGCATTGGTGCCATACCAGCCCCACCTCCTACGTATAACATTTCGGCATCACTCTCGTTAATGAAGAACTCACCGTAAGGTCCAGAAATGGTTACTTTATCGCCTTGTTTTCTTGAAAAAATATAAGAAGAAGCAACCCCTGGATTAACGTCCATCCAATCGTTTTTAGCACGATCCCATGGTGGTGTAGCAATACGCACGTTAAGCATAATGTCACGTCCTTCAGCTGGGTAAGAAGCCATAGAGTAGGCTCGCTCAACAGTCTCATCGTTTTTCATTACTAATGGCCATAAACCAAACTTATCCCACTCGTCCTGAAACTTATCTGGCGTTTCATGTTCTTCAGGGTGTGCCGTAATATCTATATCTGAATATTTTACTTCACATGGTGGAATTTCAATTTGAATATAACCACCCGCCTTATAGTTCATATCTTCTGGAATACGCACCACAAATTCTTTAATAAAAGAAGCCACGTTATAATTTCTAACTACTTCAGCTTCCCATTTCTTGATTCCAAAAACTTCTTCAGGAATAGAAATATCCATGTCTTGTTTAACTTTTACCTGACAAGCTAAACGCGCTCCATGTTGTAATTCTTTACGTGTAAAGTGCGGCGTTTCTGTTGGAAGCGCTTCACCACCTCCTGAATTTACGTGACACTCACATTGAATACATGTACCACCACCACCACAAGCTGATGGTAAAAATATTTTTTGACTTCCTAACGTTGAAAGCAAACTTCCTCCTGAAGCCACTTCAATCTCTTTCTCACCATTAATAGTAATTTTAACTGGCCCTGACGGTGATAATTTTTGCTTAACAAATAAAAGTAAGGCAACCAATAATAGCGTTACTACTAAAAACGCTATTACCGTTACTACGACCATTCCTGTTGTACTTGCTGCTAATATCATATTATTCATTTACTTTTATGTTGTTAGCCATCTCTTTTTCGTTATCGTCTACCACTTTTTTTTCAACTTGAGCTGTTTTTTCTTCTTTAGCACCTTCATCATCCCCACCGGTTAACATACCACCAAAACTCATAAATCCTATCGCCATTAAGCCTGTAATGATAAATGTAATGCCCAAACCTCTTAATGCAGGTGGTACATTAGAATATCTTATTTTCTCACGAATAGCTGCAATGGCTAAAATGGCTAAAAACCATCCAATACCAGAACCTATACCGTAAGTAGTTGCTAATCCTAACGTAGGTATCTCACGAGACTGCATAAACAATGATCCACCTAAAATAGCACAGTTTACTGCAATAAGCGGTAAGAAAATCCCCAATGAGTTGTATAATGATGGAGAAAATTTCTCCACTACAATCTCTACTAACTGTACCATGGTTGCAATAGTTGCAATAAACATGATAAAGGATAAGAAACTTAAATCGTAATCTGCATACTCAGCACCTAACCATTTACCCAAAGCACCAGGTTGTAAAAGATACTGATCTAAAAGCCAGTTTAACGGTACTGTAATGGCTAATACAAAGATTACCGCAGCACCAAGACCTACTGCTGTACTTACTTTTTTAGACACCGCCAAGTATGAACACATTCCTAAGAACGTGGCAAATACCATGTTGTCTATAAATATTGATTTGAAAAATAATTCTATATGTTCCATTTTATTAGTTATTTGTTATGTGTTATTTGCTCATGGTTTTTATAAACCAAAAACCAATAACTATTAACCAATTTTTTAATGATCTTCTACTAATGCTTTATTTTTTGTACGTTGAATCCAAATAATAATACCTACAACAATTAATGCCATTGGAGCTAATAACATGAACCCGTTATTCTCATAACCAAAAGCGTATAATCCAGTTTTCTCAATTGGATCTCCTAATACAGGAAAACCTAATAAGGTTCCAGCTCCTAATAGCTCTCTAAAAAACGCTACAATAATTAAAATAACACCATAACCAGCTGCATTACCTATACCATCTAAAAATGACCTCCATGGTCCGTTACCTAAGGCAAACGCTTCAAAACGTCCCATAATAATACAGTTAGTGATAATTAAACCTACAAAAACCGAAAGTGTTTTACTTAATTCATAAGCAAAAGCTTTAAGTACTTGGTCTACTATAATAACTAAAGCCGCCACTACAATTAACTGTACAATAATTCTAATTTTTGAAGGAATGATATTTCTCATTAAAGAAATGACTACGTTTCCTATTCCTAATACAAACAACACTGAAAAAGACATTACTATAGCTGCTTCTAACTGAGCAGTAATGGCTAAAGCAGAACATATACCTAATACCTGAATGGTAATTGGATTGTTATCTGCTAATGGATCTTTAATTAATGCTGCGTCTTTTTTTGATAAAAGTCCCATATTATTTCAATGTTTTAAAGTAAGGCACATACTTTTTAAGCTCAGATTTAAGCATCGCTGTAACACCGTCTCCAGTAATAGTAGCTCCAGCAATAGCATCTACCTTGTTATCTGTTTTATTTTCGTTCTTAGGATCGTTATTTCCTTTAGCAACCGTAATTCCTGCAAAGTCACCATTTTCACTTAATAGATGTTCTCCGATGAAATCATCCATAAAATAACGTTGCTTAATATTGGCACCCAATCCAGCTGTTTCTCCTTTATGGTCAAAATAAACGCCTTGAACAACCATATCTTTATCCATAGCAACATAGCCCCAAATAGCATCCCACAATCCTTTTCCTCTAATGGGCGCTATATAATAAGTTTGTCCATCTTTATTCCCAACAAACAAAGGTAAGCGTCTTTCTTTACCAGCTTTAGCACTAGCTTGTTCCTTTTTTACATCAATTAAATAGGCGTTTTCATCTTCAGTTACCTTATCGCCTTCTATAACCAATTGCTTAGTAATATATTGATTGAACAACTCTGGTGCTTTATCTGTAGAAACAAAAACAGCACTAGTTTCATCATTATCATTTACACCCATAGCATAAAGGATATTTTGTTGTTTTTCTAAACGTTGATTATTATCAATCTTTGGTCTTAATGCCGAGGCCGTAAATGCTAACAACCCACCAACAACTACCACCATTGCTACTGCAAATAAAATGGTATATACATTTGATTCCGTCTTGTTACTCATGATTAAGCTGTTTTAACTTTTACACGTTTTAATCTTCGTTTTACATTACCTTGAACCACATAGTGATCAATAGTTGGTGCAAATACATTCATCAATAAAATGGCTAACATTACCCCTTCTGGATAAGCTGGATTAAACACACGTATTAGAATAGAAATAAATCCAACTAAAAACCCGTAAATCCATTTACCTCTTGTAGTTTGTGAAGCTGTAACAGGATCGGTTGCCATAAATACGGTACCAAAAGCAAAACCTCCAATTATTAAATGTTCCCAGAAAGGTGCACTCATTAAACCGTAAAACTTGCTAGATTCAGTTACAATGCCAGCCGTAGCTATTTGATTAAATATTACTCCCATGACTACAGCACCAATCACAGAAGACAACATAATTCTCCAACTACCTATTTTAGTAAAAATTAAGAATAACCCTCCTAATAAAATAAGTAATGCTGACGTTTCCCCTACAGAACCAGGTATAAACCCTAAGAACATATCAGCAGCACTATAAGCGACATCTTTACCTTGTGCTAATGTGCCTAAAATAGTTTCTCCTGAAATAGCATCTAAGTTTTGGCCTGCTGCAATAGCTTTATCTCTTGCTACTGCTCCATGTACCCATACTTTATCTCCAGACATCCAAGTTGGATAAGCGAAGAATAAAAAGGCTCTAATGGTTAAGGCTGGATTCAAAATATTCATTCCAGTTCCACCAAAAACTTCTTTTCCTATAACCACACCAAAGGCAACAGCCACCGCTAACATCCATAATGGAATATCTACAGGTACAATTAACGGCACTAACATACCTGTTACTAAGTACCCTTCTTCAACCTCGTGTCCCTTTAAAATGGCAAACAAAAACTCAATACCTAAACCAACACCATAGGAGATGATCACTAAAGGTAAAATTTTCCATAAACCAACCGTTAGGTTATCTAGGGTCCAAAACTCTGAACTAAAGAAACCACTAGACGCCGCTTGAATATCACCTAAAGCAAGATGATGTTGGTAACCTGCATTAAACATACCAAAAATTAAACAGGGTATCATAGCCAAGATTACCGTATTCATGGTACGCTTTAAATCGTCAGCAGCTTTAATATGAGTTCCTCCGTGCGTGGTCTCATCTGGCAAGAATAAAAAAGTGTGAATTGCCGAAAACGCAGGCAACCACTTTTTATTTTTATTCTTTACTTTAAAATCATGTAATTTATCTTTTAAACCCATTATCCTATTTCTTTAAGCATTAAGTCTAAACCTTCTCTTATTATCTTTTGATGTGGTTGTTTAGACACACATACAAACTCTGTTAAAGCAAAATCCTCAGGAGCTACCTCATACATTCCTAAAGCTTCCATTTCATCTAAATCTTTATACAAACATGCTTTTAAAACCTGCATAGGGTAAATATCTAAAGGAAATACTTCTTCATAAGTTCCTGTAGTTACAAAAGCTCTATGCTCACCGTTAGTATTCGTATTTAAATCATACTTCTTCTTAGGATTTAACCAAGAAAACGTAAGTGCTCTTGAAACAGATATTTTATCAAAAACAGGTTTCGTCCATCCAAAAAACTCATAATCATCACCTTCTGGAATTACAGAAATCACATTACTATAATAATCTAAGGCACCATCAGGTTTGACTTGTTTTCCTGATAAAACATTTCCAGATATTATTCTGTCATTCGCATCTTTTTCAACACCATTATCATATATCATGGTGGCTACCTCACTCCCTATTAAGGTTTTAAAGTATCTAGGTTTTTTAACAGATGAGCCTACCAAAGCTACAATACGCTCGGCATTAAACTTACCTGTTAATAGTAACTCTCCAATTATAACTAAGTCTTGCGCATTTACCGTCCAAACCACTTCACCTTTATTTACAGGATCCACTTTATTAATTAAAGTTCCAACATTTCCTGATGGGTGTGGTCCCGACACTTTGTGTACAGTTACTCCAGATAAGCTTGCTAACGGAGAGTTAGAATTCTTACCTACAGACACATGCACCTGACCTTCAGTTAGTTTTCCTAAAGCAGATACCGCAGCTTGTAATTCAGCTTCTTTACCTTTAAGTGTAAAATCTAAATCTGCTGCTAATGGTGCACTGGCATAACCAGAGATAAAAATAGCTTTTGGCGATTTTTCTGGTTTTGCAATTACATCATACGGGCGCTGCTTAACAAATGGCCAACACCCTGAATCGAGCAAATGTGCTTTCACCTCTTCAGCATTAGCCTTGCTTACATCTAATTTACCGTAATCTTTAAATGCTTGCGCTTTATCGGCTTCAATTTTTATGGCATCAATACGCCTTTTTGGTCCACGAACAATTTCTATCACCTTTCCTGAAACTGGTGAAACAAATTTTATGTCTTCGTTTGACTTATCATAAAACAAATACCCTCCAGCTTCAACTGAAGATCCTTCTTTTGCAATAAGTTTTGGAATAACGCCGTGAAAATCTTCTGGCCTTATAGTGATGTAGTTACTAACCACCGCTTGTTCAACAGTTTTGTCAGCTTCGCCTATAAGTTTAATGTCCAGACCCTTTTTGATACGAATGTCTTTTGACATATTTATTTTTATTGAATTTATTTATCTAAAAATCGGTGCAAAAATACGAATTAAATATACAGTTATCACAAAAAAATACTTAGTTTTTTATGCTAATTATATTTCCTAGTTTTTTAGGCATAAATTTTGTTTACATTTACCAAAACAAATTTTAATGAGCCTTAAACCGTTATTTGTTATCATTCTTTTCGCTGTTCCTTTTTCTCTTTTTCCCCAGGTTGAAGAAACAAATCCACCAGAACACATCAAGACTATTAATTTTAGAGGTACCACAGCAGAAAATCAGTTACCCATATTAACACTTGGAGATGCAGTGATTCTTGAATTTGATGCCCTGAATGGGGAAGAAAATGATTATTACTATAAAATCAAACACTTTAATTTTGATTGGACACCGTCTCAATTGGTTCAGTCTGAATACATGGATGGATTTGATAATCAGCGCATACGCACTTATGAAAATTCGTTCAACACCTATCAAATATACTCGCATTATATACTGACACTTCCTAACGATCAAACGAGAGGACTTAAAGTATCTGGAAATTATATGCTATATATTTACAATAGCGACGGTCAACTTGTTTTCTCTCGCAAATTTATGCTTTACGAAAACAAAGCCAACGTAGGCGTGGTTTTAAAAAGAGCTAGAGATTTAGATGTTATTGAAGAAAAACAGCGGGTTGAATTGACTATAGACTCAAACAACATGCAGCTAAACAACCCCTACCAAACTGTAAAGGCTGCTATTATTCAAAATAACAATCTAAACACAGCGATTACCAATGTAAAACCTCAATACACGCTTGGTAATAAACTTGTCTACAAATATGATTCTGAAACCAGTTTTTGGGGAGGCAATGAATATTTCTTTTTTGAAAACAAAGACATTAGGGCAGCAAACAACAACGTTCAGTTTATTGACCTCAAAGATCTATACTATAACTACTTGTACACAAATATCATTAGAGCAAACAGACCTTACACATACAATCCTGACATTAACGGAAACTATGTTATAAATAATATAGATGCCTCAAACCCTAGTATTGAAGCAGATTATGCTTGGGTTTATTTTTCTTTAGAGGCTTCAGATGCTTTAAAAAACAAACAAGTATACATTTATGGTAGTTTTAATAATTATGCCATAGAAGACAGCAACCGTATGACTTATAATCCAGAAAGCCATAATTTTGAACACACCATGCTACTTAAACAAGGTTTTTACAACTACAAATATGTGGTAGCAGATAATAATGGGGTTATAAACGACGGTGTTATAAGTGGTAACTTCTGGCAAACGGAAAACAACTACAAAGTATTAGTTTATTACCGTGATTTGGGAGCGCGTTATGACCGCATTATTGGTTATGGAGAAGGCTCTTCTGTCAACATCACGAACTAAAATTACCGTTTAGCTAATTTTTGTTGCATTCTTGTTAAAAATTACGTTAACCATCTAACATTTATTATTTTAGCCACCATAAACAAATAACCCCAAAAGTAAAACATGATTCATCAGGTTACAAAAGGCATAAAAATTTCAGTAGATACAAATTTTGAAGGCTCATTTTATAAAAACTATAAAATTCATTATGCCTTTGGTTACACCATTACTATTGAAAACCAAAGTAAAGATGCCGTTCAACTGAATGCGAGGCACTGGGAAATACTAGATGCTTTGAATAATGTTGAATATGTTGATGGTGACGGGGTTATAGGGAAAAAGCCTGTTATAGAACCGGGAGGATCACACACCTACAGTTCAGGATGTTTACTAACTTCTCCTTTTGGCGCCATGCGCGGTCACTACAGTATGG
This sequence comes from Allotamlana fucoidanivorans, assembly GCF_045788535.1. Taxonomy (GTDB): domain Bacteria; phylum Bacteroidota; class Bacteroidia; order Flavobacteriales; family Flavobacteriaceae; genus Allotamlana; species Allotamlana fucoidanivorans. The sequence continues at coordinate 245,187 of NZ_CP074074.1, forward strand.
TAAATTTTAGCACCACTAAAAACTTTGAAGTAACTATTCCGCTATTTAAGTTAAGTGCTCCTTTTGCTATTAATTAAACCTAAACACTCATAATAACCTAGATTAATTTTTGATGATTCAAGGTCATTTTCTATTAAATCTAAAGCGTGTTTCATTTTGCAAAACATGAAAAAATTTACAGTTGGAATAATGCACTATTTCATATGGTGAATCAAAATCAAAATCACGATTTTCAACCATATAAATAGCATCAACATCAACATTACCATAAGGCGAAATCCTACGGTATCTATATTCTAATTCATGATTTGTTTTATGTAATTCAAACCAGGCACCAGCAGCAATGCCAGATAACCACTGGGCACTTTCAAGAGTTTCATTCACGTTTCTTGGCTGCAAGGTTCCAACAAACGTTGGTTCGTGATCTTTTAAAGAATCTAAAAAACATCGGATATTTTCACTTCGTTGCGATCCTTTAAATTTAGAAATTTCTCCACGGTCTGATATTTGATACACATAATTTTCGGTATCAGCCAACAAAACATTGCCCACCGTACTTGGGGTAAACCATTTTGATGCCATTAGTTTCTTCTTGATTTTTGCTTCTGTTACCGAAGCTATTAAACTATCGGTTACAAAACGCGCACAATTACAAGCTTCTTTAATAAATGCAGCATACCTAATAAAATGTTTACTCTGCATATAGTCAATATGCGCTCTTGCCATTTCATAATTAACTTGACTGCAAACAGATGCTACTAACTTACCCTCGCCATGAGTAATTTTAGGATGCGTAGCCAAATACACTAAAACATCATCAAGATTTTTAATGCGCCCCGATTCAACCTCCGCTTTAAACGGAAAATGCAACTCATTGTCAGTATCCCTTCCACGCACGCGCCCTGTAGGTTCTGGTGTAATGTAACGTCCAAAATCATGGTATTCTAAAATACCCGTTTCTTTATTAATAAGAACCAAAGCCGCATGCCCAGCGCGTAGGTAATCTTTTTTACCTATTCCTATATATTTTAAAACAGGTGAAAACCATTCTTTTGACACCATAACAACGGTTTCAGGATAAGCAAGCGTTAAGATAATCCCAGTACTATCCATTCACAACCTGTGGAAATTTAAAGGTTTTTAAATCAACTTTATTAGTACCTAAATACTCATAACTCATTTGAATTTTATTAGCTACCTTTTCCACCTGTGTTATACTAGTTGTTTTTACAAATCCTCTATTCATTATAACACCATAGTCATCATTAGTCTCCCCTGCGGTTTTATGAAAATGCAGTAACGTTTTAGCATTTAACGAATGTTGCGCTTTAAACGTATTAAACCATTGTTGCCGTTCAGCCTTCATAGCATCAGTATACAAGGTGGAAGACGACCACATTCTTGGTTCTAACGGTAATTCTGACACCTGACTATTTTTCTCATCCCAAACCAACTCAAGTAATTTTAAGCCATCATTCCAATCAACCACCACCATAGTAAAAGGTTCTATACCATCAAAGTTATAGTCATCAATCATTTTTAAAACATCATTTGAAACCATAAACTCATAAGTAACCATCCCTCTACTTTTTCTGTAGTTTGGCTTACGTTTATGGTTTTGAAAAGCACCATTAAGCATACACACTACCCGTTTTTTTTCACTAACACCAATCCATGTTCCTCCAGACAAAACATCTTTAGGAAAAAGCATTTTTGTATTGGCGCCTATATATATATTTGGCAACAGTGATTTCCTATCTGGAGACTCGTCCCGATTTTGCGTTATAATAAAATCCTTATTCCCTTTTGGAATGACAGTAAGTGTACACATGAACGTTTCGTCTTGTAAAAAATGGCAACTTACAAAAATTAACGAAATATTAATACATTTTAGACTATTCCATCTTCCTTGATTTGTTTTAATTATTCGTAAATTTGCAGCGTATTTACTAAAAATTCAACAACAAAAAACGTCATATTATGGAAAAAGGCTTTTTCAATGTACCAATTGCAGTTAACGAACAAGTAAAATCTTATGCTCCTGGCTCCCCAGAAAGGGCAGCCGTTCTAGAGACCTATAAAAACATGTTCAATACCCAAGTTGATGTACCTTTATATATAAATGGCGAATATGTAAGCACTGGGAACACTAGAACCATGTCACCTCCACATGATCATCAACATGTTGTTGGCACTTATCATTTAGCTGAACAGAAACACATAGACGATGCAATTGCTACAGCCTTAGAAGCTAGAAAAACATGGAGTTTAATTCCTTGGGAACAGCGCGCTGGTATATTTTTAAAAGCAGCAGAATTGATAGCAGGACCTTACCGATCCAAAATAAATGCGGCTACTATGATAGCGCAATCAAAAACAATTCATCAGGCAGAAATTGATTCAGCCTGCGAACTTGTAGACTTTTTAAGGTTCAATGTCCAGTTTATGACTGACATTTACATGGAACAACCAGAAAGCACAAATGAGGCATGGAACCGTGTTGAGTATCGCCCTCTAGAAGGGTTTACCTACGCTGTAACGCCTTTTAATTTTACTGCAATAGCAGGAAATTTACCTGCATGTATGGCTCTAATGGGTAATGTTGTTGTATGGAAGCCAAGTGACAGCCAAGTATTTTCTGCAAAAGTGATTATGGATGTTTTTGAAGAAGCTGGTGTGCCTCCAGGAGTGATTAACGTGGTATTTGGCGATCCTGTTATGATTACCAATACCGTTTTATCACACCGTGAATTCTCTGGGTTACATTTTACGGGCTCTACATTTATCTTTAAAGAACTTTGGAAACAAATAGGAACTAATATTCACAACTACAAAACCTACCCCAGAATTGTAGGAGAAACTGGAGGGAAAGATTTTATCGTAGCACATAAATCAGCCAACCCAAAACATGTAGCCACAGCCATTGCTCGTGGTGCTTTTGAGTTTCAGGGGCAAAAATGTAGTGCTGCTTCAAGAGCCTACATTCCAAAAAGTATTTGGAACGATGTAAAAAACTTGGTTATTAAGGATGTAAAGTCCTTTAAAATGGGATCTCCAGAAGACATGCGTAATTTTATTACAGCAGTGATTCACGAAGGATCATTTGATAAACTGGCAAAATATATTGATCAGGCCAAAAATGATACTGATGCTGAGATTATAGTTGGTGGTGGTTATGATAAAAGTAAAGGGTATTTTATTGAACCAACGGTTATAGTTACCACCAACCCTAAATACACCACCATGTGTACTGAATTGTTTGGACCAGTAATTACTATCTACGTATATGAAGACGATGCTTATGCGGAAACTTTAAAGCTCGTTGATGAAACAAGTGAATACGCATTAACTGGTGCTATCATTTCAAAAGACAGGTACGCTATTACACAAGCAACAGAAGCTTTACAAAATAGCGCAGGCAACTTTTATATTAACGACAAACCTACGGGGGCCGTTGTAGGTCAACAACCTTTTGGCGGTGCCAGAGCATCAGGAACCAATGATAAGGCTGGAAGTGCTCAAAATCTGCTACGTTGGGTATCTCCTAGATTGATAAAAGAGACTTTTGTAACACCAACAGATTACAGATATCCTTTTTTAGGAGAGTAAGCAAACACTCAAAATAAAAAGGAATCGCGATGCCATGGCATCGCGATTCCTTTTTTATCTTATATCATCTAAAATTTTAACAGTGGTAATATTAATACAAAATAACACCACACACACTATTGTTACATTAATCGATGATGATTCGTTTTGCAACACTACCTTTTTCAGTATTTAGTTTTACAATATATGCTCCCACAGCTATTTCTATAGGGATAACCGCATTATGTCTAGAATCAAGCTTCATTGACATTACATGTTGTCCTAAAACATTAAATACACTAACATCTAAAAGTTGAATACTTTCTTTATTTATTATACTAATCACCGAGTTATTGGAATCAAAGTACGCCAAAATATCATGTTCTGCCCCTAAATTAACCTCATCAATAGCTAACAGATTATCATTTGACACCCGAAAGGTTAATTGAAATCTATCATTATAATGTCCTGGTTCTAGATATAATTCAAAAGCCCCATTAGTCAAATTAAACGTCTCTCCAGAAATCTTATCCTCTATATAAACGACCTTATCTGCTTCTAAATTTAAAACGCCATCTAATCTAATTTTTACTATACCAGCTTTTTTTACTTTCAAGCCTATTGGGAATTGCTGAAAATCTTCAAAACTATCAACACCTTGAATAACGAGCTTAAATTTATTTAAAACCCAATACATATCTTCAACAGCAACATCGGCCATGGGAGCATCATACCCCAAATCAAAATCGGTTGAAGCAAGCGTATTCAAGCCTAACACAATTTGCCTATGATATCCCATTGGGGAGTCATACATTAAATTTATCGTTGGTGTTTTATGTTCGAGTCTTGTAGGGCTAATAGGTCTTTTCCGTTTAGAAGCCTTTAAAAATTGTGAGGTGGTTCCATCTTCAGGTGCAAAAACACGTTGACTATTTTTAAACACGACATTACCTCCCACTACGCTTGTTATTGGCGAGCCATTATCATTATTAAACCCTTCTAAACTTGTACCAACAAAAAAACCTTGATTTAAAGGAATGTATTGACCAGGAATTTTAGTTCCCACAGCAGGATTACCACCATTGGAGGTACTGTTTATTCTACTGTCATTTGATATGGCTACCGCACCACCCGTTAAATTTCTGGTGGCATAACCACCTACATAATCTTTTAATATGTGTGAATTCTGTTCTCCAAAATGATCCCAAAAATATAAAGCGCCATTAAAAACTGTACCATTCAGGTTGTTTCCACCATCAGCTATACTTAAATTATCTAGTATAAACTCGGTAGCATCAATAGCAGACGGATAAGGGTTCCCTATGAGTCGCTCCACATCACCTAAACTTTTATCTAAAGCCAAGGTAATATCGCCATTATTGGGTAAACCTTCAAACACATAGTTTTGTTGAGTATCTACCGAAACAGCTCCCGAAGTTCCTTTCATAGTATAGCCTTCTCCTGGAAGTAAAGATGAATTTTCATTGATCTTTGCCCAGGCATAGTAATCATTTGCAGGGCCATAGTATTTATACAACCAATAAGAACTAATAGTTTTAACAAAACCAGGTGGTGGCGTAGTGCCATCACTAGCATATGGTGACGTTTCAAAATTCAAATTGGTATAGCCCGCAGGAAGACTACCATCATTCAACACAGTATCAATAGTATAAGCAGCATTAGTTGAAGAAATGCCTGTTCCTCTGGTGGCTGTATTACCTGAAATTGGCCCTACTGATGACGACCAATAATTATAGTTAAAAGCATTAGCTGTACCTTGTTGATCTCTTTCAATATAACCACCACTATCCGCATCTAACACACTACCTTCTGTTTGAATTAACTGAGATTCTCCAATTAGATCTATCACGCCATCTAACTCCAGATAATGAGTAATTGTTAAACCCTGACCTGAATTTGTTTCGTCCTGTGATTCATTAGGGTCTGATATGGTTAAGGTTCCTCCGCTTTGTATCAAGCCTAATAAAGAAACATCACGATCTCCAGAATTTATGTCGTGTTCAATCTGCACAATATTCCAGTCAATCATTGTGCTTCCATCTAAACTCAAAGCATTTGGCAATACTTGGTCTGTACTATTACTCCAAGTAGTTGATGCATCCCAATTACCATTTGCTATAGACATATAAGGAACTGGAATAGTTTGAGCTTCTACAACCTCCTTATCAACCTCTAAATATTTGAGCCTTAAAAAGTTTCTCGCATCGGTTAAACCTTCAACGGTGCTCCCATAAAACGAATTAAAATCATAATACGCTCTTAAATCACTCCATGGAATAGCAGACACTTCATTACTTGAAGCGGCTTGCGGCAAAACTTTTCCTGACACGACATCACCTGTTCCCTTTTCAATTTCTTGGTTCATTAAATAGTGAACCTGCTCTTCACTAAGACCCTGATCCCAAACATACACTTCGTCTATTTCGCCTAAAAAGGGATTTGAAATATTATTTTTATCTATATACAGTGCCCCAACAGAAAATCTATTGAAATTAGGACTTGGTGCCACAACATTTAATTCCGATTTATCTAAAACACCATCCACATAGAGAAAAATAGTTCCGCTATTATAAACAAATGTAATTTGATGCCATTTACTATCTGTAAGCGCCATAGACGAGGTAAATCTTGGGGTTATAGTATCATCTACCATAACTTCTACTTGATGCGAGGCATTTAGTCTGAGTTGAAGTTTATCGCCTTTTGCCATGATAGTTCGGGTGGTTGTTTGAGATGCGTTTGCTTTTACCCATGACGAAATTGTAAAATCATTGATGTTTAAGTTTAAAGCATACTCCCCAACCAAGTAATCGCCCGAGGCTATCGAAATAGCATGATTTTCTTGAAGTTGCTCTGCTTTTCCGAAGGTAAAATATTTGGTACCGTCAAAATCATACCAAGTTAAAAGGTTTCCAGCGCCATCAGATTTTAAGGGAATAACATCAACAATATCTGTATCTGCAAAACTATCTGATTTGGCCACAATTAAAACATATTCTTCATTTGAAGCTTTGGTCATACCACTAAAAGCCGCTTCTGGAATAGATACATATACATTTTCAACATCGCTTGACACTTCAGTAGACTCTACTATTTTCCACTGTCTAAGAATTCTAGTTAAAGATGTTGTTATCCCCGAACTAATTGAAACGGTATTTGAACCACTTGTGGTATAAGCCAAATTGTTACTTCCCCAAACCAAAAAATCGCCATCATTATTAAACGCGTTGATATTGGCATTATTGGTAGAAAAAATGCCATTTAGCCCTATAGTAACCTCATTGTCTACATTAAGTGTTTTAGACTGTTTCTGATTTAAATCTGAAATGGAATCTCTACCAATACCTGCCACATGGTAATTGTAACCTGAATTTGCAGAAACATCCCAAACGGTTGTTCCAAAGGAATTGACATAATTTTTCTGTGCTTGATTAGAGGCCCCTAATGAAATACCATATTTGATAGCTAAATAAGATTCAATTTTTTGTCGATCGGCATCTGAAACCCGGTCAGCGAACGTAAAAATCTCGGCCACTCTACCGTTTAGATTTCCCAAGGTTTGATTTGAATTTTTACCGATAGCATAAGGCGTCCCTAAAGTCACATCTGGATCTGGAGCAGTGTCTACAGAGCCTACATTTTCAAATGTAGTAATGCTTTGCACAGAAGACTCGGCATCATCTACACTATTATACAAAATGCGCATACCATCAGAAACCGTGGTCGTTTTATTTCCTGCATTGATAATACCTGCCACGCTATACGCACGTGTTGTCGAGGCTGGTAATGCATAGTATGGATTTGAAGCCGAAGACCCTTGATTATACCAAAGGCGTTCCCCTGATAAATTAGTGGTATAATCACCAAGACCAACCGCCGTTACATCGTTCACATCATCTACATAGTTTTCAGGGGTAATAATATCAGCAATAGACCCTGAAAAGATGGTCATACCCGAGGAACTAGCCACATCGGTATCCGATTCCATCACGATAAAAATATCTTGACTGTAAAACCCATTATCAGTATTGTATAAATATTGACTTATACTACTTCCGTCATTTTCAAATGCTATAACTGGATTAAAGTTAATATTAGACGCTGCATCATCAATATAAATTGGCTGATTGGCTGATACGGGCTGAATAGCATCTTTTCCATTTGTTCCTATATCTGACCAAACCGATACTTTTGAACTGGTATCTTTAGTAACACCTCGGGTAGATTTTAACCAAAGTCGAAAGTCAGCCGTAATGCCTCCAGGTCCCGGTATATTAAAATCAAACATTTCGGCACTTACATTAAACGTAAACGTGGTATTATCATTGTTTGAAATGCTGATTGTAGCAGATACGGTACCTGTTACAAGTGATGGCGCCACAAAAGTAACGGGCAATATAACGTATGAACCCGCATCAACACTAGCTGTCAAAAAAGCTGGTGTTGACAAATCTGGTAAAACCACATAAGGCGCCGGACTAGTGGGCACAACAAAATGTGTAGATGAACTTGATATTCCACTTATGGTTAAAGGACAACTACCTGTACTGGAAACAACAAAATATCTTGTTATGGTTTCTCCTTCTTCCACAACACCAAAATAGGTTCCGTTTGTAGCCGATGTGGTTATGGTACCATGGAGAATATCTGCGGAAGGACTTCCGCCTAATAGATTAATTTCAGGTGATCCGCTTATAGAAAAAGTAAACGTAAAATTAGGATCTTGCTTTACCAAAATATCAATAGCGGTTGAAGCACTACAATCGCCGCTAACATTCGTTACCACAAAATCAATATATTTTGTATTGCCATTACATACATCACGGTCTATATTTTTGGGTATTTTATCGGTAGATAATGAAAAATCGGCAGTGTTAGAAATACTTATATCTTCAATTTTTACTTTTTCACAGTCTGCCCTGGTATTTGTAATTCTAAATGTTATGGCATTCCCAGCTGTTATAGCCACAGACCCTCCATCAGAGATTGTTGCACCTCCCAAAATATTTACATTAATATCTTGAGCAACCCCTAAAAAAGTTATGAGTACAAAAATACCAGACAACCAAAATTTGAGAGAGTAATTAGGTTCCATATGTTAATAGAGGGTTAATTTTTAACAATTTACTCAGCAAACATAAAAACAAAAATCGATTAAAAACATTTTTTATCGATAAAAATCAGTAAATGTTAAATTTTTGTAAGAAAAAAAATATTAAATATATTTTCCGCCTCAAATAGAAATTATTTTTGTAATACAACAACTACACACTTAACTGAATGATTATTTAAAAATATCACTAACTTTAATACCTAAAAAAAACGGCATATTATTTGCTCGCTATGTTTGCAAATGAAACAACTACTCTTAACCTTATTTATGTGTTCTACGCTACTTAATTATGCTCAGGCTAATAAGCTGTATAGAAAAGCTATGCGAACCTCAAACCTTAATGAACGCATTGAACTTTTATCTGAAGTGATAAAAATAGAACCGAAAAACCTGGATGCTTACTTCCAGAGGGGTATTGCAAAAAATGACTTAGGCGATTTTGGGGGCGCTATAGTTGATTATTCAAAAGTTATTGTAGAACAGCCTGACGCCGACACATACTACAACCGAGGGAATTCACGCTATAGCATACAGGACTTTATTGGCGCAAAAGAAGATTATGCTAAAGCTTACATGCTAGACCATAGCTTTATAGATGCTTTATACAGTTTAGCTTGTGTAAAATTAGATCTAGAAGAGTACAATAACGCCATTAAAGATTTTTCAGAAGTCATCAAAGTAGCTCCTTCTCAGCCCAAAACCTACACCTTAAGAGCCTCCGCTTATAGTGCTATTGAATCATACGAAAACGCAGCTAAAGATTATACAACAGCTATATTAATAGAACCTAACAGTATAAACTTTTACAACAGAGCCGCCTTTTTAATGAGCATTAAATACTATAAAGAAGCGCAAACGGATTTCACCAAATCGTTGAGATTAAATAGTAACAACGCCTATGCTTATTTTTATAGAGGAACAGCGAGTTTACTATTAGGTGCATACCAAGATGCCATTTCTGATTTTACGAAAGCCATCTCTTTTGACGCCACAGATTTTGATGCTTACTTAGGACTAGCGTTATCATATTACAAGCTCAATGATCTTGAAAAAGCTAATACTCATTTTAATCGGGCGAACGACATATTATCAATCGGAAAAGAAATCACGAACATCCAGCAATATAACAACACCTATTGGTTTCAACATCAATACTATTATTTTAACAATAACGTTGTACATCTTGCTAAATTACAATAGTCTTTAACCCCGATATTTTAGAGGCAAATGCACTACTTGTTTTGTGTCAAAAAAGTCTTCAGCATAATAATTGGACAAATGGTATATTGAAGCTGCTTTATAATCTTTAAGTTCTTCTGATAAATCGCCACCTTTAAGATATAAAATACCATTTTTTAGTTCATGCTGTTGCTTTTTAGCTATTTTACCCTTTACCCAATGCACAAAGGTAGGCATAATGGCTACAGCTCTACTGACTATAAAATCGTAAGTATCATCAATATCTTCTACCCTACTATGTGTTGTTTTTACATTGGTTAATCCTAAACCTTCAACCACTTCATTAACCACTTTAAGTTTTTTAGCAATACTATCTACCAAATGAAATGAACATTCTGGATATAAAATAGCCAATGGCACCCCAGGAAAACCACCTCCTGTACCAACATCTAAAATGTTACTGCCATCTTTAAATGATATAACCTTAGCAATTCCTAAAGAATGTAAAACATGGCGTAAATAAAGCTCATCAATATCTTTTCTTGAAACTACATTAATTTTTAAGTTCCAATCTTGATAAAGCGTTTCAAGCTTTTTAAACTTTTCAATTTGATCTGGCGTTAGATCAGGAAAATATTTTAAGATTAAATCCATAGTTTAAATATTACACAAGGTTACAATTCTAGCTACTCTTAGCAAAAAAAATAGGAATCACAAGCCCATCATGGCTGTTAAATTTTCAACAAAAATATAGTTTTTAAGTACATTTTTTTACAAAAAAACGTTATAACTTATATGCCTTTATACCTATCTTTGCCCAGAATATGGTAGAATGAACTCTATCCGTATGATATTAAAATTATTATTACAGTATGACTAAACAAGCACTTTCATTTTCAAGAACTGATTCTGCAAAATTTTTTAAGACACTAAACAAACGCGTTAACGACTACTTTAAAGAAAATAATATTAAACGTACAGGAAACTGGACCCTATATACCAAAGCCATTATTATGTTTGCTTTATTGATAGTTCCTGTTGTTTTGGTTTTGACCGTAAAACTGCCAGGTTGGACTCAAATACTATGCATGATTACGGCTGGCATTGGCATGGCGGGTGTTGGCATGAATGTTATGCATGATGCTAATCACGGCTCTTTCTCTAGTAAAAAATGGGTCAATAAACTTATGGGTAGCAGTATTTATATTCTTGCTGGAAATGACTACAACTGGAAAGTACAGCATAATGTACTACACCACACTTACACCAACATTCAAGGACATGACGAAGACATTGATGCTGGGCGAATTATTCGTTTTTCAAAACATGCCAAGTGGTTTAAGTTTCACAAATATCAACGTTTTTATGCCTTCTTCTTATATGGTTTATTAACGGCAAACTGGGCTATTGTTACAGATTTTATTCAAAGCTATAAATACCTTAAGCGAAAATTATCTTATGGTAAATTCCCCAATCCAGCTACGCAGTGGACCAAGTTGATAATTGGTAAAATTGTTTATTATTTAATCTGGATTGTTTTACCGTTAAGTTTAGGATTTCCATGGTGGCAAGTATTAATAGGCTTTTTTGTAATGCACTATACTGCTGGTATTATTTTAAGCGTCATTTTTCAATTAGCACATGTGATGCCAAATACCGAAATGCCTTTGCCAGACGAAAACGGTAACATGAAAAACACTTGGGCTATTCACCAGTTATTTACTACATCAAACTTTTCACCTAAAAGCTGGTTGGCTGAGTTTTATACTGGTGGGTTAAACAGACAAGTTGAGCACCATTTATTTGCACATATAAGCCATGTGCATTATAGTAAAATTTCAAACATTGTAAAAAAGACCGCTAAAGAATTTAGCTTACCCTACAATGAATACAATTCTTTTTGGGGGGCAGTGGCCGAACATTACAACCAATTAAAAGTACTTGGGCAAAAACCAAGCATGGCATAAATAATTTTAAACACTATTTAAATTAAATAACGAATGCAATTACTATCTGATAGAATTTTAAACATGGCTACGTCTGCAACTTTGGCCATGGCTGCAAAAGCTAGAGAGCTTAGAGGTGAAGGAAAAGATATTATCGGTTTGAGTTTGGGAGAACCAGATTTCAATACGCCTGATTTTATCAAGGATGCAGCAATTCAAGCTATAAATGACAATTATAATTCCTATACACCTGTTGATGGTTATGCTGAATTAAAAGATGCCATTATTACCAAATTTAAGCGTGATAATAATTTAACATATACACCAAATCAAATTGTAGTTTCTACAGGGGCTAAACAGGCATTATTTAATATTGCAGGGGTTATGCTTAATGATGGCGATGAAGTTATTTTGCCTTGTCCGTATTGGGTAAGTTATTCTGACATTGTTAAGTTATTTGGAGGTGTTCCTGTAGAAGTAAAAACATCTATTGATACAGATTTTAAAATGACACCAGAACAACTGGAAGCTGCTATCACACCAAAAACTAAAATGATGTGGTTTAGCTCGCCTTGTAACCCCAGTGGTTCTGTTTACAGTAAAGAAGAATTACAAGCTTTGGTAAATGTTTTTGAAAAACACCCTGATATTTATGTGGTTTCTGACGAGATTTATGAACACATTAATTATGGAAAAGGCCATACTAGTATTGCTGAATTTGAATCTATGTATGATAGAACCATAACGGTAAACGGTGTATCAAAGGCTTTTGCAATGACTGGGTGGCGTATTGGTTACATTGGTGCTCCTGAAAAAATTGCACGGGCTTGCAATAAACTTCAAGGACAAGCAACTAGTGGAGCTAACTGTATTGCACAGCGTGCTGTAATTACCGCATGTAATGAATCTCCTGAAAAAGTTAAATACATGATTGATGAGTTTAAAGGGCGTCGTGATTTAATTTTAGGACTACTAAGCGATATTGAAGGATTTAAATGCAATGTTCCTGATGGTGCATTTTATGTATTTCCTAATGTGTCTTACTTCTTCGGAAAAACATTAAAAGGTACTAAAATTAATAACGCTTCCGATTTTTCACTATTCTTATTGGAAGAAGCTCTTGTTGCCACGGTTACTGGTGAAGCCTTTGGAAACCCTGATTGCATCAGAATTTCTTATGCTGCTTCAACTGAACAAATCATAGAGGCTATTAAACGTATTAAAGAAGCTGTGAGTTAATTAATTTCACATGACGATAATAGAAAGCCACTAAATATTTAGTGGCTTTCTTATTTTAAAAGCACATATAGAAAAGAGATAAACCCTAAAAGGAAAAGAATAAAACCAACAACTTGCTTTTGTCTTATTGTTTTATTTTCGCGATGTATTCTTTCTTTAATTTTTAATAATTCTTCTGAAGTCAACTCAGGAAATTTTTTCAGCTTTATTTTAGCATAACTTCCGGATAAGACTTTCTTTTCTTTTCTTTTATACAACAGATTTCTGTTGTTCTTTAATGAATTATTGGCAGCAGCCATTGAACCTTCTCCTTCCATGGTTTGTTAATTTTTAAATATGAAACAATCGATAATAACTTTCAATGGAACCAAATGAAAGTCTATTTAACAAAAAGTAGCTGCTTTTACTTATAAGTAGCAAACATCACCCAAATGTTACATTTTAATTTTAACACAAGGAATTAAGGGATATCAAGAAAGTATGGTAAATACAACTAAACAAAAAAACTTTACGTTTTACCTATTGCGCCAAAAGAATGGGGTAAACAAAATAAGCACTGTAAAGAGCTCTAAACGCCCAATAAGCATTAAAAACGAAGCCCACCATTTCCCTATACCTGGTAATGCCGCATAATTATTTACTGGACCAAAATCTCCCAAAGCCGGCCCAACATTGCCCAATGTAGAAGCGGCCAGACCAATGGACGATTTAAAGTCTAAATCCATCAATGAAAACCCTAAACTACCAATAATAAAGGATAACATATAAAGTATAAAAAAGGCTAGCACATTAAATACAATAAATCGGTTTATTGCTTTTTTATTATAGCGCACGGGCACTATGGCACTAGGGTGAAGTGTTCGCTTAAACTCTAAAAATCCATTCTTAATTAAAATTAAATGACGTACTACTTTTACACCACCAGAGGTACTTCCTGCAGAGCCCCCTAAAAACATAAGTCCGAAAAAGAAAACCACTAAAAATGGTGTCCATAAGGTATAATCAGCCGAAATAAAACCCGTAGTTGTAATCACCGTAAGCACCTGAAATAACCCATGCCTAAACGCACTTTCTCCTTCTCCCCAAACCATAGGGTGTGATATAGAGGACATACTAACATCTGCCCGAAAATAAATTACAAGAGATGCAATTGCCGTAAATACCGCAATAAACTTAAAGTAAAGTTTAAACTCTTCATCATGGATAATTTTCTGAAATTTCCCTTTGAATGCAAAATAACTCAAAACAAAATTGGTTCCTGCTAAAAACATAAACAGTATAATAATATATTGAATCATTGGTTGATCATTCCAATACGCTACACTCGCATTTTTTGTTGAAAACCCACCTGTCGACAATGTACATAACGCATGATTTATAGCGTCAAAAAATGACATACCAGCTACATTAAGTAATATTGTTTCTGCTGCCGTATACCCAAAATAGATAAGCCAAAGACGTTTTGCCGTATCAGTAATTCGAGGATGTAATTTATCTGTGCTAGGGCCTGGAGCTTCGGCTGCAAATAGCTGCATACCTCCAATTCCTAAAAGTGGTAAAATGGCTATAGCTAAAACAATGATACCCATGCCCCCAATCCAATGCGTCAAGCTACGCCAAAACAAAACCCCTTTGGGCACAATTTCAATATCATTGAGAATAGATGCGCCTGTTGTAGTATAACCAGACATGGTCTCAAAAAAGGCATTGGTAAAACTAGGTATACTATCTGTAATCATATAGGGCAAGGCCCCTGATAAAGACATAATTATCCAACCAAAAGTTACAACAATATACCCTTCGCGTTTACTAATTTCTTTCTGATGATTTCTAGTAAAAAACATAATCAGCCCACCTATAATAAGTGTAATGATTCCTGCGGATACTATTTGCTGGGTAACACCATCATCATAAATTAGACTTACCAAAGCAGCCAGCAACATAAATCCTCCATTAAAAAGGAGCATTAATCCTAAAAAATGACTTATAATTTTAAAATTGAGTTTCAATACTTTTCGCTATTTATTAGAAGAGTTTTAAATAAAAAGTTTTTCAACACGCTTTATCGACTTCAGCAAACAACATACTACCACACGATCTCCTTCCTGAATTTTAAAACTTCCTAAGGCAATCATACCAACCCCATTTCTTATGACACCCCCAATAATGGCTGTTCTAGGAAAGTCAATAGACTTAATGGTTTTATTGCATACTGCTGATGTTGATTTTACCTCAAACTCTAAAAGTTCGGCATTAAGATTACTTAATTTGGTCATGGCGACCACCTCACCTCTACGTATGTATCTAAAAATATTATTGGCTGCTAAAAGCTTTTTATTAATTAAAGTATCAATACCAATAGAATGTGACAAATCAAAATAATCCATGTTTTCAACCAAAGCTATGGTTTTGTTTACCCCTTTTGATTTTGCGACTAAACATGACATGATATTAGTTTCAGAATTAGGCCCTACTGCTATAAAAGCCTCCATGTCTGATATGTTTTCTTCTTCAAGCACATCTACATTTCGTCCATCGCTATTAATCACTAAAACTTTAGTTAGCTCATCTGCAATATCAAAAGCTCGGTCTCTGTCTCCTTCTAAGAGTTTTACATTAAATCCTTTTTCACTTAAATCTCTGGCCGTTTTATAACCAATTTGATCGCCCCCCAAAATCATAACATCTTTAATCTCTTTGTTCTCTTTTCCTGTGAGTTTACAAAGCTCTTCTGCTCCGCCTTCAGACGTCACAAAAACTACATTATCACCTCTTTTAAACTCTGTATCTCCACGGGGAATAATGGTATATTGTGTACCAAAACGCTGAATAGCAATGGGTACAAAATGAATTTCTGGAAAAATCGCAGCTGCTTCTTTTACCGTTTTTCCAACAAAGGATGCCGACCTTGACAATGTTAGTCCAGCCATTGTTAAAGCTCCGTTTTCAAACTCATAATTTTCATTGAATGAAGATTGTTTTAACGATAGCTCAATTTCTGAAGCAGCTAATGCTTCTGGAGATATTAGCTCATCAATACCAAACTTGGTAAAACCAACTTCATCTTTATAATTGATAAACTCAGTATTAGATATTCTGGCAATGGTTCTTTGTGCGCCCAATTGTTTTGCCAAAACACAAACAGTAATATTTGTGGTTTCACTTGAAGTTACAGCAATAAGCAACTCACATGATTCTACACGAGCCTCCTTTAGAATAGCTATAGATGTAGAATCACCTTTTACTACTTTAATATCTAAATGGTTATTCGCGTAAGCTAAACTTTTTTTGTTTGTATCAATTAAAGTAATCTCTTGAGATTCGTAAGATAGCAGTTTTGCCAAATGAAATCCAACTTCACCTGCACCAGCAATAATAATTTTCATTTTTTAGTTTTCATAAAAATGTACGCAAATATAGTACAAAATAGATATCAAGCATCTTAATACACTAATATAATTGGAACTGTGGGCTCAGACTAAAATCAAGTTACACCTTTTTGTTTACCATAAAAGATTGGTTAAAGATTGTTTCATACAAAATAGCATGATGTACTAATTTGGCATGAATCAATGTATAAAAGTTTTAAATAAATTATGTAGGTTTGCCTAAAATTCAAGAATTTGACAAAAGTAAAACCATATAAGGACAGCACTTTAGGTAAAAAAGAGCAGGTGACTCAAATGTTTGATACTATTTCTAGAGATTACGATGGTTTAAATCGGGTGATTTCTTTTGGCATTGATATCAAATGGAGAAAAAAGGTGGTAGAGATGGTTAAAAAAACGGCTCCTAGCACCATTCTTGATATTGCTACTGGAACAGGTGATTTGGCTATTAACCTTGCTGAAACTCAAGCATCAAAAATTATTGGGTTAGACATAAGTAGTGGTATGCTTGAAATAGGCAAAGAAAAGGTTAAAAACAAAAACTTAGAATCAAAAATAGACATGGTTCTTGGTGATAGTGAAAATATGCCTTTTGAAGACAATACCTTTGACGCCATTACTGTAGCTTTTGGCGTACGAAATTTTGAAAATTTAGAAAACGGATTAAAAGAAATTTATCGTGTTTTAAAACCAACGGGGACTTTTGTTATTCTAGAAACCTCAATACCTACAAAAACACCTTATAAACAAGGGTATAATTTTTATTCAAAACATATCTTGCCACTTATTGGTAAAATATTTTCAAAAGACAGAAGCGCGTATAAATATTTAAGTGAATCGGCCTCGGTTTTTCCTTATGGAGAAGCTTTGAACAATATTTTGCGTAAAATTGGGTTTATTAATGTTGAAGATTTTCCGCAAACTTTTGGTGTGGCTACAATTTACAAATCATCTAAATAAACATATGAAGCATCTTTTTGCCCTAATTTTATGCACCCTAGTATTTCAATCAGTACATGCTCAACTTTTTAGTAAAGAAAAAGTAACCTATGATGCTAACCAAGGACGAGGCTCTACAGATAACGATTTATTACGATGGGGTTATTATTTGGGTATAAATAATTACGATTTCAATTTTGATTACAACCAGGACAAGCGCGATATTTATGTAAAAAGAACTCCTGGGTTTAATGTAGGATTAATTGGTAATTTAAGAGTAAACAGCTTTATTGATTTAAGATTTGAACCTGGTCTATGCATTACTACCAGAGAATTGTACTACAGCAGAACCTACTTTGAAGGGATAGAGGTAAGAGAATCTGATTTAATTAGAGAGGTTAAGTCTACTTACATTCATTTTCCGTTATTGGTAAAACTTTCAGCTAAACGCATTAACAACTTTAAACCCTTTGTAGTTGGTGGAATTTCTACAGCCATTAACTTATCTAGCAACGAAAATAACCCTGAAGACAACAGCAACGGGCAATTTAGAACAACCACATATCCCCTCTTTTATGAATTAGGATTTGGGATTGATTTATACTTTTACAATTTTAAATTCACCCCCTCTATACGTGGTATTTTTGGAATCAATGATGAACTGGTTAGAGATAAAGACCCCAATAGCCCTTGGACTAGCAATGTTGCAAGCATGAAAACCAGAGGCTTGTTTATTAATTTCACGTTTCAATAGCACTTTAACGTCTAAACTCACTGAGCAAAATAGCCGCTGCAGTGGCTACGTTTAAACTTTCTGTTGCTTTTAATTTTCCAAATCTAGGAATGCTAATCTTTTCGGTAATTAGTTCTTCAACATCACTTGAAATACCATTAGCTTCATTACCCATAACCAATACACCGTTCTTGGGTACCATTTTATTGTAGATATTTTCCCCATCCATAAAAGCACCAAAAACAGGCATATCAACACCATATAAAAATTTTGGTAAATCAACATAACTAATATTTACTCTTGCAATAGAACCCATTGTAGCTTGAACCACCTTAGGGTTATAACAATCAACCGTTTCATGGCTACAAATTAATTCTTCAATACCAAACCAATCACAAAGTCTAATTATGGTTCCTAAATTACCTGGATCTCTTACATCGTCAAGCGCTACTATAAGGCCTTCCTTTTTTATTTCACGAGGTTTTGGAATTTTAAAAACACCTAAAGCTTTATTAGGATTTTTTAAAGCACTTATACGTTTTAAATCAGATTGCGAAATAACAACTTCATTTTTGGCATCAATATTGAAGCTTTCTACCGTATACAAGGTATCCATTTCTATGCTAGACCCTAAAAGTTCTACAATCCCTTTAACGCCTTCAACAACAAACAGACCGTATTGTTGACGGTATTTTTTTTGCTTTATTTGGGTTATTAATTTTATTTGACTCTTTGAAAGCATCTCCCCTTTTAAAATTTCAATAAAGAAAAGAAAATATTAATAAGTAAAATAACGCCTTGATATATTTAAGTATTTTTTATCCTAAATAACGTATTTTTGAACTCAAATTACCGTTATACACTTATGGTAAATTGGTAAAGCGAAAAACAAATCATTGAATGAATTAACCTTAATTCCGTTTGAAAAAACACATCTCAAATAAATTTTTAATTGCCCTTTGTTTAGGTTTGCTCATATCATGCAACGCTGTAAAACGTGTAGAAGATGATGAATATTTGCTTACCAAAACATCCATTAAAATCAATGATAAGGTTGATAAAAGAGAAACTATTGAGAAATTAGTCATTCAACACCCAAACAGAAAAATAGTTGGTATTCCGTTGCGTTTACATATTTATAATTCAGCCAGACCAAATAAAGACTCTATTTTTGACGCTTGGTTACACAAAAACCCTAAACGCCCAGAACGCTTAAAAAATGCTTTTTCACAAAAACAAGTAGACAAATTAAGAGCTTCATCTATTGGGTTTAACAATTGGCTTAAAAAAACAGGAGAAGCGCCAATTATTATTGATGACAAGAAAACAAAAAAGTCTTTAAAACTACTGGAGGCTTACCATATTAATAATGGTTGGTTTGATGCCGAAGCATCTTATGAGTTGCAACCTACAAAGAATAAAAGGGCAGAAATCGATTACTCTGTTAAAACAGGATCTGCTTATATGTTAGACTCTATTACAACCAACATTAAGTCTCCCGTTATTAAAGACATCTACAAAACCATTAAAAACGAGTCTATTATAAAACCTAGTCAGCAATATCGTACATCCAATTTTGATGCTGAGAGAGAACGGATTTCTAATAGTCTTAGAAATAATGGTATTTATCATTTCAACCAAGATTATGTCTCCTTTCAAATTGACACCATAGGAACCAATAAAAATGTAAATGTTAAGTTATCAATTCAAGATAGAGCAATAAGAACACCGGATTCTATAAGAAGAGAACCTTTTGAAGTTTACAATGTAAAAAATGTAAGTATCATCACAGATTACAATTATGAGAACAGAAACAAACCGTTTCAGGATTCTATATCTCACAACGGATATAATTTGTTTAGTTATGGTAAAATGAGGTATACCCCCAGAACCATAACAGATGCTATTTTTATTACACCTGGTGATGTTTATCGAGATAAGGATGTTACCCGAACATACAGACACCTTAAAGAGTTAAAAACCTTTAAATACCCTAATATTGAAGTAACCGAACACCTTGACAATACCCTATCAGACACAATACTTTTAACACCGCTTAAAAAGTTTAGTTTGGGTTTTGCTGCTGATGTGTCTCAAAGTAACATTCAAGCCATTGGTTTAGGGGTAAGCCCTAGTCTTCAAATACGTAATGTTTTCAGAGGAGCCGAAACCCTTGAAATTGCAGGAAAAGGCTCTATAGGTGCTTCAAAAGAGGGAAATAGAGAAAGTGATGCCTTTTTTGATATTATTGAATATGGGGTTGATTTGAGATTATCCATCCCTCGGTTTTTCTCGCCATTTTACACTAAACACCTCATCCCTAAACATATGTCACCTACAACCAATATTAGTTTATCAACTACCAGCCAAACGAATATTGGATTAGACAAACAAACCTTTAGCGGTATTTTTAACTACAACTGGTATCCTAATGACAAGGTAAGTAATAGGCTCGATTTATTTAATATTCAATACGTTAGAAATCTTAATATTGACAGGTATTTTTTAGTCTACAATAACTCTTACCAAACACTTAATAATATTGCTAAAGACATTAATTACATTCCTTCTGAAGATGACCTATCTATTCCTGATGGTGCTGATGAATTTATAAAATTTGCATTAGGCCCTCCTCCGTCAGAAGATTTATCACAAGAGCAATTACTCACCGTAAATGGTATTAATGAAAGAAAAACAAGACTAACAGAAAACAACCTTATTCTCTCCACAAGTTTCGGAATTACCATAGATGAAAGAAAAAATCTATTTGATGAAGACTTTTCTATTTTCAGGGCAAGATTAGAACCCGCAGGAAACATCCTAAGAGCAGCATCTAATCTACTAAATCTCCCTAAAGATTCTAGTGGCCGATACACTCTTTTCAATGTAGCCTATTCACAGTTTGTAAAAACAGAACTTGATTATATTAAACACTGGGATTTAGGTAAAAAGAACGTACTCGCTATGAGAAGCTTTTTTGGTATAGCCATCCCATACGGCAACTCAAATAGCATACCATTTGCAAAAAGTTTTTTCGCTGGAGGACCTAATGATAACCGAGCTTGGTCCGCCTATAGCCTAGGGCCTGGTAGTTCAAAATCAAATAATGAATTTAACGAGGCGAATATGAAAATTGCGCTTAGTGTAGAACAACGTTTTAATATTTTCGATAAATTTTATGGCGCTGTATTTGTTGATGCTGGAAATATTTGGAATGTTCTTGATAGTGCAACCGATGACAAAGCTATTTTTAACGGTTTCAGTGATTTAAAGGATATTGCCGTAGGCTCTGGTATTGGCTTTAGATATGACTTTAGATTTTTTGTATTTAGGCTTGATATAGGTTTTAAAACCTACGATCCGTCATATGGTGAAGATAATCGTTGGTTTAATGACTATAATTTTAGAAACGCTGTTTACAATATTGGAATAAACTACCCCTTTTAAGTTATTTATTTTTCAACCTTACACTATAACGTTTTAGTAGTATTTTAACCATTTCAAGACTTAAAAGCCAAAAAACTTAGTTAAAAAATTCTTATTTTTGTGCCTCAATAATTTAGAAATCTTTTAATTAGAACATGGGACACAATATAAAACCAGGTGTAGCTACAGGACAAGAGGTTCAAGCTATATTCAACCACGCTAAAGCTAATAATTATGCGCTTCCTGCAGTAAACGTTATCGGATCTGATACTATCAACGGTGTTTTAGAAACTGCTAGAGACCTAAATGCTCCAGTAATCATTCAATTTTCAAACGGTGGTGCGCAGTTCAACGCTGGAAAAGGATTGAGTAATGACGGACAAAAAGCGGCTATTGCTGGTGCTGTAGCTGGAGCAAAACACGTACATACTTTAGCGGAAGCTTATGGTGTTCCTGTTATTTTACATACTGACCATTGTGCAAAAAAATTACTACCTTGGATTGATGGTTTATTAGATGCCAGTGAAAAACATTTTGCTGAAACAGGTAAATCATTATTCAGTTCTCACATGATTGATTTATCGGAAGAACCAATTGAAGAAAACATCGAAATTTGCAAACAATACTTAGAGCGCATGTCAAAAATGGGCATGACTTTAGAGATTGAACTAGGAATTACTGGAGGTGAAGAAGATGGTGTAGACAATACCGATGTTGATGATTCAAAATTATACACCCAACCAGAAGAAGTTGCTTATGCTTATGAAGAATTAAGCAAAGTGAGTTCGCAATTTACTATCGCTGCAGCCTTTGGTAACGTTCATGGGGTTTACAAACCAGGAAACGTAAAATTAACTCCGAAAATCTTAAAAAATTCTCAAGAATATATTTCTGAAAAATATGGTGTAGGTCATAACCACATTGATTTTGTATTCCATGGCGGATCTGGATCAACCGTTGAAGAAATTCGTGAGGGCATCAGCTACGGTGTTATTAAAATGAATATTGATACTGATTTACAATATGCATTTATGAGTGGTATACGTGATTATATGGCAGACAAATCAGACTATTTACAATCGCAAATTGGTAACCCTGAAGGCGATGATTCACCTAACAAAAAATATTACGATCCTAGAGTTTGGTTACGTGAAGGTGAAAAAACTTTTGTTGCTAGATTGAAAAAAGCGTTTGAAGACCTAAACAATGTTAACACTTTGTAATCAGGTTTTCCTTAAAACATGATAAAAACGACCTTTTTTAAAGGTCGTTTTTTTTATTTATAGCTCTATAAAAGAGTCATTTACACCCACTATAATAATAATAATGTTTATGGCGTTACCACAAAATTAAAAAAAGGCTTAATTTTGTGGTCAGGCTTTCGGCGGTCGCTTTTTGGGAAAAACTAAAAGAGCTTCAACAAATGCCTCAATCCTTAACGCTCAAACAAAACGTTAAGATGAGTTAATCATAAACCTAAAAAGGAAAAAACTATACAGCATTATGTCTTGGTTTAAAAGAAAAACAAAAGGGATAACAACAACAACCGAAGAAAAGAAAGACACACCTAAAGGATTGTGGTACAAATCTCCAACAGGAAAAATTGTTGATACCGAAGAGTTAGAAAAAAACTTTTATGTAAGTCCTGAAGATGGATATCACGTAAGAATTGGTAGTAAAGAATATTTTGAAATATTATTTGATGATAACAAGTTTAAAGAGCTAGACAAAAACTTAGAGTCTAAAGACCCTTTAAAATTTGAAGACACCAAAAAATACCCAGAACGCCTTAAAGCGGCTCAAGAAAAAACAGCGCTTAAAGATGCCGTAAGAACCGCCGTTGGAAAATCGAAAGGAAAAGATTTAGTTGTGGCTTGTATGGATTTTGCTTTTATTGGAGGCTCTATGGGAAGTGTTGTTGGTGAGAAAATAGCCAGAGCGGCAGATTATTCATTAAAACACAATATACCTTTAATGGTAATCTCAAAGTCTGGTGGTGCCAGAATGATGGAAGCCGCATTATCCTTAATGCAGTTAGCCAAAACCTCAGTAAAACTAGCACAATTAGCAGATGCAAAAATACCGTACATTTCATTATGTACAGATCCTACTACGGGAGGAACCACAGCCTCTTTTGCTATGTTAGGAGATATCAATATTAGTGAGCCAGGAGCCTTAATTGGTTTTGCAGGCCCTCGTATTGTAAGAGACACTACGGGTAAAGAATTACCAGAAGGCTTTCAAACCTCAGAGTTTTTATTAGAACATGGTTTTCTTGATTTCATTACATTAAGAAAAGATTTAAAAAATAAAGTTAATCAATATTTAGATTTAATTTTAAATCAACCATTAAGAGCATAAAAAAAGCGAGCCGTTTGGCTCGCTTTTTTTATGCCTTCTTCAAATAGATTGAAAATTCAGTTCCTACATCAACTTCACTAACTACTTCTACTTTACCTCCCATAGATTCAATATGGTTTTTAGTAATAAACAACCCAACACCAATAGCATCCTTATGTAAATGAAATGTTTTATACATTTGAAATAGGCTTTTTCCGTATTTTTCTAAATCAATACCCAAACCATTATCGGCTATAATCAAAACAATATATTGATCTTCTACTCTAAAAGACAATTTGATTGTAGGGCTTCTTTCCTCTGAACGGTACTTGATGGCATTACTTAAAAAATTTAATATAATACTATCTAAGTATGCCGGAATGCCCTTTACCTCAATATCATCTTCAATAGTATTCTCAATACTAATATTATAATTTTGAGCTAATGCCCTCACATTATAAATACCTCTCTCAACATAATCATAAAGGTTTAAAACATCTAATTGATCATTACCAACTTGATTAATTTTAGCCACCTCAGATAAGTGTGATACAGTCTCTTCAAGGTTATCTATTGCTTTAACCAATAAATTGTAATTCTCATTATCTTTTAACCATTCAAATTCCTCAAGTAAAAAATCTTTAATTGTAGAAAGATTACCAGAATGAGATCGTAAATTATGTGTTATAATATCAGCAAACGTATTTAGCCGCTCATTTTGTTCTCTAACCACTTTTAACATGAGTTTCAACTTATCCTGATTAAGCTTTCTACTTGTGATGTCAGAAAACTGCCAAATCATTTGAGCTGGAGACTGGTCTTTATTCAATATTAAAGAGACCGAGATTAACACCCAGATGATTGAACCATCTTTATGAAAATAACGCTGACGCACTCTATAACGGTTAATTTTTCCCGCCATTAAACGTTCGTACTTTTTTTCATGCACGCCCAAATCTTCACGAAAAACAATATTTTGAATATCCATATTAAACAACTCGTTTCTGGTGTACCCAAAGAGTTCACAAACACTGTCATTTACTTTTATCCAATCACCGTCTAGCGTTAATATAACAATGCCATCATACGTATTATTGAAAATCTTCTCAAACGAATCATAAGTATCTGGAAAATTATTTTGAGGAAATAGTGACTTCATACTCTGAATGTTAGTTTAAGTATCTTTTTTAAAAACGGTTGGCACTATTAACCTTTAGGAATATGTTTAAAAGTTACATAAAAAACTCAATAAACCCAAAAAAGTTTCTATATTTGCCGCTCGAAAGAAAGACTTTCGTGTACATAACAATTATTTACAACAATATTAGCATGTATTTAACCAAAGAAGTAAAAGAAGAAATCTTCGCAAAACACGGAAAAGGAAAAAACGATTCAGGTTCTGCAGAAGGTCAAATTGCGTTATTTACGCACAGAATTAATCATTTAACTGAGCACTTAAAAAAGAATCGTAAAGATTATAATACAGAGCGTTCATTAGTAAAGCTAGTGGGTAAGCGTCGTGCATTACTAGATTACTTAATTAAGAAAGATATCTTAAGATATCGTGCCATAGTAAAAGAATTAGGATTAAGAAAATAATAAAAAGAGGCTCCTTTGAGCCTCTTTTTTGTTTTTGCGTAAAAGGTTTAAGACATCAAATACCGCTAAACTTTTACAAAAAAGTAACGCAAAATAAATTAACTCAAACGTAAGAGTTTAAACTACGTATTTATAGAAGAAGCTTTTTATAGTTTTTCATTGGTCATGACATAACTGTCACAACACACAACAACTACACACAACACAACGACCATTGTTTAACAATTTTGAGCGCATATGTGCTTGAATTACAAGAAAAAATTTATGATTCCACAAGTTTTTAAAGAGGTTATTGACCTTGGTGACGGTAGAGAAATTTCTATTGAAACCGGAAAATTAGCAAAACAAGCGCATGGTAGCGTTGTTGTGCAATCTGGAAACTGTATGTTATTATGTACGGTTGTTTCCAATTACAAACAAGCAGATGTTGATTTTTTACCTTTAACAGTAGATTACCGTGAGAAATTCGCCGCTGCTGGTAGATACCCTGGCGGTTTCTTTAAGAGAGAAGCCAGACCTAGTGACGGGGAAGTATTAACCATGCGTTTAGTAGACCGCGTTTTACGTCCGTTATTCCCAAAAGATTACCATTCTGAAACTCAGGTAATGATTCAGTTAATGTCTCATGACCCTGAAGTTATGCCAGATGCTATGGCAGGTTTAGCGGCTTCAGCGGCTATTCAATTATCAGATTTCCCATTTGAATGCCCTATCTCTGAAGTAAGAGTTGGTCGTATTAATGGTGAGTTTATTATTAACCCTTCTTTTTCTCAATTAGAAGAATCTGACATCGATATGATTATTGGTGCATCGGCTGATTCTGTTATGATGGTTGAAGGTGAAATGGACGAGATTTCTGAAGAAGAAATGACCGAAGCTATCAAGTTTGCCCATGAAGCTATTAAAGTACAATGTGCTGCTCAAGTAAAATTAGCAGAGGCATTTGGTAAAAAAGAAACACGCGAATATGAGCCAGAGAGAGAAGATGAGGCTTTAGCTCAAAAAATTCACGATATGGCGTATGATAAAGTATATGCTGTTGCCAAAGCGGGGTCTTCAAAACATGAAAGAAGTGCTGCTTTTGCTGAAATTAAAGAAGAGATTATTGCTAGTTTCTCTGAAGAAGACATAGAAGATTTTGGAGATTTAATTTCAAAATATTACTCTAAAGCTGAAAAAACAGCGGTTAGAGATTTAACTTTAAATGAAGGTTTACGTTTAGATGGACGTAAAACTACAGACATCAGACCAATTTGGTGTGAGATTGATTATTTGCCATCAACGCATGGTTCATCAATCTTTACTCGTGGGGAAACTCAAGCTCTAGCTACCGTGACCTTAGGTACAAGTAGAGAGGCTAACCAAATTGATATGCCATCTTTTGAAGGTGAAGAGCGCTTTTATTTACATTATAACTTCCCTCCTTTTTCAACGGGTGAGGCAAGACCAATTCGTGGTACATCACGACGTGAAGTAGGACATGGTAATTTGGCGCAACGTGCTTTAAAAGGTATGGTTCCTGAAGATTGTCCATACACTGTGCGTGTTGTTTCTGAGATTTTAGAATCTAATGGTTCTTCATCTATGGCAACGGTTTGTGCGGGTACAATGGCCATGATGGATGCTGGCGTACAACTAAAAAAACCCGTTTCTGGTATTGCCATGGGATTAATCACAGATACTGAATCTGGAAAATACGCAGTATTGTCTGATATTTTAGGTGATGAAGATCACTTAGGAGATATGGACTTTAAAGTTACTGGTACGGCAGATGGCATTACAGCTTGCCAAATGGATATTAAGGTAAAAGGATTATCCTATGAAATTCTTGTAAATGCTTTAAAACAAGCGCGTGATGGTCGTTTACACATTTTAGAAAGAATAACTGATACAATTGCTACTCCAAATGCAGATGTAAAAGCACATGCGCCAAAAATGGTTACTGCAATTTTACCTAACGATTTAATTGGCGCCTTTATTGGTCCTGGCGGAAAAGTGATTCAAGAATTACAGAAAGAAACAGGAACTACTATTGTTATCAATGAAGACCCTATTACAGAAGAAGGTATTGTTGAAATATTAGGAACTGACCAAGCTGGAATTGATGCTGTATTAGCTAAAATTGATTCTTTAATGTTTAAACCTGAAGTTGGTAGCGTTTATGAGGTAAAAGTTATTAAGATGCTTGACTTTGGTGCTGTAGTAGAATATACTGAGGCTCCAGGAAACGAGGTACTTTTACATGTAAGTGAATTAGCTTGGGAACGTACCGAAAATGTATCTGATGTTGTAAATATGGGTGATGTGTTTGATGTAAAATACTTTGGAGTTGACCCTAAAACACGTAAAGAAAAAGTATCTAGAAAAGCTATTTTACCAAAACCAGAAGGTTGGCAACCAAGACCTCCAAGAGATAATAATCGTGGTGGTGGTCGTGACAATAGAGGTAGAGATAATCGTGGACGCGATAACCGTAACAGGGATAATCGTAGAGACGATAGAAAACCAAGAGAAGACAAAAATGAGGATTAATTAAACCTCTCTTAGTATTAAACAAAGTCCATCAAATCGTATTTTGATGGACTTTTTTATAATTCAGATTTTTAAAAAAAATCAACCATTCATCTCACTAGAAAACTGTTCCGCCAAATTTTTTAAACCATTAACATAGTTCTCATCTATATTATATTTCAATGCTAAACCAATGGTTTGATTAATATACTGTAAAGCCATTTCCTTATTTTTTAATTGATAATAGCCTACAGCAATATTCCGCCCTGCCGAAACCCGATTATTTGTTTTATACCGACTATTATAAAAGGCCCGTTCAGAAAACTCAATGCCTTCTTTTAAATCTGCAACCCTATCTTGAGGATATGATACCAAAACCCAACCTAAATACATTTGCAATTCACTGTCATTGGGATAAAAGCTTAGCGCTCTTCTAAAAAAATCTTCGGCATCCTCCCACATCCCATTTGTCATAAAAAGGTCTGTTAAATGTTTTATTAAATATTTATTTTTTGGTTCTGCATTAAAAGCCTGCATAAACAATGAAATGGCTTTAAAAACATTATCTTTTTTTTCTTCGTTAATACCTTCATAAATTTTTACACTGGCATCATTAGGACTCAACATTCTTAATCGAGCGTAATATGCCTTGGCTATATCTGTGAAACCCGTTTGAATCATTAAAAACAAAGCATCTCCCAAAATATGAACATCAGAAAAATTACTAGTTGCAACTTCTTTCATGATTTCAACAGCTCTTTCTTTATTATTAGCTTTTTCATAAAACAAACCAGCCAAAGTTGATTTCTGATTTGGTGTATTACTTTCAAAACTTAACCCTTCTTCAAAATACCGAGAAGATTCCTTTTTAAAACCAGCATCTCCTAAAGCAATACCTATTTGTAGTATTTCCTTATAGTTATCTTTAAAAAGCAAAATATGCCTATCTAAAAGCGAAAGAATTTGTTCTCCTGTTCCTTGTGCTAAATTTTGTCGAATAACCTTAGATAACACATATTTACTATCAGGTATATTTTTCCTAGCATGCTGCAAAAGTATATTGGTCCATTTACTATCTGAACCACTCATAGCATCATCAATTTGCTTTAAAACAAAAGCCTCTGATTTTGACATTAGAGATAAATTATCTTTTAGCGTATCAATGGGAAGACTAAATACTCTTAAATCATTTGCTCTTTCTTTATATTTTTCTGCCTTAATACGATCTCCTTTCAACGCATACAAATTCCCTAGTTCTCTATATGCTGGTCCAAATGATTTATAGGTTCTGGTAAGCTCTTGAAGCTCTCGCTCTGCTTTATCATTTGCTTTTTCCATCATATAAACTTTACTCAATGATAACTTAGAAAAAACTTGAAGCGGTAGATATGAGCCGTGATTAGAACTTCTTACATAAGTATATTTAGCATCAAGAGATGTAATACGCTTAAAAACATCCGTTGCTTGTTCTGTGGAATCCATTTGCCTGTAAATTTCCCCCAGTTGATACCAAGCATTCCAGACTTTTGGTTGGATATCGACAACACTTTTCATAGCTTTAAGCCCAAGTGCCGACTCACCCAATTCGATATGCAATAAACCTTTGTAATATAACCATTGCCAAGATTTAGGGTTTATTATATTGGCTAATTCAAAACATTTAGCCGCAGGTATATAATAATTAGACGCATAATATACCATTCCTAAATTTCCTAAATTTTCATCAGTTGTTTTTTTTCTTGCTAAATCATCAGCATGTATTACTTGATTTTTTAACGACTCAGGTATATTATTAAGATCTGGTACTACAGGAATTTGCTCTTTATAATTTCCCTGACAACTTATAAATAACACAACTAAAAGAGCTGATAAACTATTTTTAAAGTATAAAACCAGGCTATTCCTAGTAATCATCCGAAGTAACTTTGAACCACAATTCTTATTGAACATGTTTTATTAAATAAATAATGAGATTATATGTAATTTTCATATTTTTATCTTGCAATATAAATAATCCCTCATTATGGCCTAATAAATATATGGTACAATATTTAAAACTCTTTTTTTTCTGCTTTTTTTGTGTATTATTTATCGCTTGCACACAGAAAAAGAAACAAAACCAAACAGATTTTATGGCTGAAGGCAAATTAATATTTGAACAATCTGGTTGTGCCATTTGCCACTCTTTAAATGGAGAAACCATGTATGGTCCTGCATTAAATTCTATTTTAGGCAAATCCATTCACGTATTAAGAGATAGTATTCAACATTCAATTACAGTGGATGAGGACTATATTTATAGAGCAATAAAAGATCCCGATTTTGAAAAAAATGAAGCTTACTTGTCAAAAAAAATGCCTTTACCAATTTTAACCGACAAACAAATTGAAATATTAAGCACATACATTATTCAATTAAACAAGCATTAAACAAAAAATGCAGCATTAACCTAACAATAAATTACCCAAAGCAAAAAAACTTAATAAGTCAAAATTAACAAATGACTCAAAAAAAAAACAAAATCACAATTCTGGTAGTTCTTACAGTTATTCTAGGAATACTTAGTTCATTTTTCATTTATCAATCAATAGATAAATCTACTATTGAAACAGATGATGATATGGATAAGGAAAAAAAAGAGGTTGCAAATAATGCAATAGAATATTTCACAATATCTGCCATTGGAAACGATTTTACAGAAAACCCACGGATTTCTCATATTATAGCTAACGACCTTGACAACGATAAACTACTTGATGTTGTTGTGTGTGATATGCTTTCTAATTCTGTTTCATGGATTAGGCAGCATCCTATAGGTGTTTTTCAAGAAATACGCCTAGCTGACAACTTAATTGCTCCCGCTCATGTTGAAGCCATAGATTTTGATGAAGATGGAGATAAAGATATTATGGTTGCTGTTCTGGGTATGCTTTTTCCTAATAATGACAAAATAGGTTCTGTTGTAATACTAGAAAATGATGGTAACAACAAATTTAAGAAGCATGTTATTGTTGATAAAATTGCACGTGTAACCGATGTTAGAGCTGGAGACTTAGATGGTGATGGAGATAAAGATTTAGCAGTAGCACAATTTGGTTATGACGACGGTGAAACCAGATGGATTGAAAACTTAGGCAATTGGGAATTCAACAGTCATATTATTCAAAGAATTTCTGGCCCCCTTAATGTTGAAATTATTGATATAGATAATGACTCTGACCTTGATATTATTTCATTAGTAACCCAAGAATGGGAAGACATATATTGTTTTATAAATGATGGCAAAGGTCATTTTGAAGCCAAACTTATTT
The DNA here is from genome assembly GCF_045788535.1 of Allotamlana fucoidanivorans. Taxonomy (GTDB): domain Bacteria; phylum Bacteroidota; class Bacteroidia; order Flavobacteriales; family Flavobacteriaceae; genus Allotamlana; species Allotamlana fucoidanivorans. Next base: position 276,521 of record NZ_CP074074.1, read on the forward strand.
GGGGATCAAATAATCAGGATTTTGGTTCTAGCGGAATTAGTTTAGCCGATATCAACCAAGATGGTGCTATGGATATTTTATATACCAATGGTGATGCTTTTGATTATGTACCACCAATGCCTAGACCATGGCATGGTGTTCAATGGTTAGAAAATATGGGGAATTTATCCTTTAAATCGCATAGAATCTGTGATTTCCCAGGAGCTTTTAGTGCGCGAAGTTGTGATTTTGATAAAGATAACGACATGGATATTTTAGTGGTAAGTGGTTTCAATCTTTGGGATAAACCATTTGCAGAAAGCTTTATATGGTTAGAGAATGATGGAAGTCATAATTTTACAAAGCACACTATAGCAACCTCTCCAACTCATCTAATTACCATGGATCTAGGAGATTTTGACAATAATGGGAGCATGGATGCAGTAACAGGTGGTATGTATGTTTACCCCCCTTATAACCATATGAAACGACTCTCCTTATGGAAAAACAATAAATAGTTACCTCTCACTTCCAGCTTATAAACAGAAAAAAATAGTTACCTAGTTTTCAATTTATAATTACATTCTTATTTACAAGAACAAGGATATTATTTGTAAAAAACACCTGTTTTTTACCTCCTGAAATACAAGTTATTTTTAACAAAATAACTTGTTCTACTCCTTAGTAAGTGGTAATCATTTCATCCTTATCACAAAAGAGGCTTTAAAAAACACTGATATAAAGCCTAAAACAGCGCATATCTTTAATCAAATACATTTGTGATAGCATTTAAACCATATGATACAATCCAAACTATTTTGATTTACAATATTTACACAAAGTTTTTAACTGTTTTTAACATACTTGCATTTTAACTATTTGTTTTAAACAAAATATAGTTTATGCTTTAAGAGTCAAATATGTTATAAAACAAGATGAAGCTCAAAAACAAACTATAAACAAATTCTAACTAATTAAACTAAAAACGAACTATGACTTAAAACTATCTTCTTTTCTTACCTATTGATTACACCCTACCCATATTTAATAGTAAAAAAAGTATGCTAACCTAATAACCTGGTAGAGTTGTAATTGAATTATTTAACTATAACTAACAATAGAATTAAAACTTAATGAAAAAACTAGTTATTCAGACGGATAATTTTAGAATTCCGTTGCATTGCAATTTACAAATGAAACTTACGGCGCTTTTTTTAATTGTATCCTTGTTTCAAATTCATGCAAACCCTTTGCGAAACGAAAACTCGGTTTCCTTACAAGACAAGTTTCAAGTAAGCGGAACTGTTTTAGATGAAAACAATCAACCTTTACCAGGAGCTACAATTATTGAAAAAGGCACAACTAATGGTACTACTGTAGATTTTGATGGAAACTATACTATAATGGTTTCCAATAAAAACGCCATAATAGAAGTATCCTTTCTTGGTTTTATAGATCAAGACATACAGATTAACGGACGGTCGCAAATTTCAATAGTCCTAAAAGAAAACCTATCAGAACTTGATGAAGTTGTGGTTGTAGGTTATGGTAGTCAAAGAAAGGAAACTGTTGTAGGTTCAGTAGTTCAGGCTAAAGGAGAACAATTACTTAGAGCCGGTGCTGTTGCAACCGTTTCGGAGGCGCTAACAGGACTTATGCCCGGGGTATCTACGCAACAAGCTGCTGGACAACCAGGCTCAACAGCTTCAAGAATATTAATACGTGGTCAATCTACCTTTAGTGGAAACAATAATCCATTATATATTGTTGATGGCGTTGAAAGAGACTTTAACGACCTAGACCCTAACGAAATAGAATCTATATCTGTTTTAAAGGATGCTTCAGCCACAGCTGTATTTGGAGTTAAGGCAGCAAATGGTGTTGTTGTAGTTACAACCAAACGCGGTAAATCGGGTGATACTAAAGTGACCTTTACAAGCAGTTGGGGGTTAAAAGAACCAACAATGAACACCAATTATTATGCAGATTACCCTACTACCCTAGAAAAATTTAATGAGGCAGCACTTAATGATCGTGCGTATGACCAATTGCATCCACAAAGCCTTATTGATACTTGGAGAGACCCTAATCGCGATAAAACCTTCTACACCTATACTACCTGGATAAATGAATTATTAACCACGGGAACCAACTCTCAGTACAACCTAAATGTTTCTGGTGGTAATGATTTTGTTAAATATTTTACATCTTTAGGATATCAATATGATGGTGATATTTTTGACATTGAAAAACAAAAAGATTTTGACCCAAGAACTTATCAAAGAAAATTCACTTGGCGGTCAAATTTAGATTTTAATTTTAGCAAATCTACCCAATTTAAAGTTGGTTTATCTGGTAACTTTAAAAACCTTAACCAAAATATTATTACTCAAGGTACTAATAATGGAATTGCCAGAGGAAACGGAGATAGTTTTACGCGTATTTGGCAAACTCCTCTTATTGGACCTACTCCAATATTACCTGATGGTCGCTTAACCACTGTACTTGGTGCGGTTGTAAACCCAAACTTCTATGTAATGGAAAGAGAAGGACAATGGAGAACGCGTAGCAATACCTTATACACAGATTTTACCTTAGTACAAAACCTTACTAAAGATTTAAAAGTTCAAGGACGATTATCTTATAATTTTTCTCAATCCTATAGAGGTAATGGTCAACAACAAGCTCTAATAAAGCAACCTATCTTACAGTACTACCCTAACGAAGATAATACGGACTTTATTCAGGAAGGTGATCCTAATGCCATTGTTGGACCTCCGGTGGTTGGTGCAGAAGTAATAAATGGTTCCAACAATAGTTTGTATTATGAATTTCGTGCCAATTACGATAAAACATTAAATGACCACCAAATTGGTGTTATGGGGCTATTTAGTAGAAGACGTGCCCAAAATGGAACTAGTTTTCCAAGTTTTGAAGAGAGTTGGGTAGGTCGAGCCACTTACGGGTATCAATCAAAATATCTAGTTGAATTCAATGGTGCATATAATGGTAGTGAAAACTGGGAGCCTGGTTTACGCTACGGATTTTTCCCGTCAGCAGCCGTTGGATGGGTCGTATCGAGAGAAAAGTTCTTTAAAAACAATGTAGGCTTTTTTAATTTCTTAAAGTTTAGATATTCTTATGGTGAGGTTGGAGATGACAACATTAGAATAAATAACCAAGAACAGCGATTTCTTTATGCCTCACCATATGGTACGCGTGCAGGTGGTTCGTCTCAGTTCTTTTACGGAAACCCTTTAATTAATTATGGCCCCCTTTACTTAGAAGGCAGACCTGGAGTTACAGGAAACACCTGGGAGCGGGCCATAAAACAAGATTTAGCCGTAGAGTTTAGCATATTTGATAGTCAACTTAGAACCACTGTTGAACTTTTTGATGAACAACGTTCAGAGATTTTAACACAAAGACGTACTGTTGCTCCTTGGTTTGGTAATACCGCACCTATTGCTAATATTGGTCAAACCAAAAATCATGGTATTGATTTAGAGCTAAAATGGAATTCTAACATTGGAGAAAATTTCCAATATTTCCTTACAGCTAACATGTCCATTAGTGAAAGTAGAATTATAGAACGTGATGATCCTGTAAGTACAGCACCTTATCAAGCTGATGCGGGTAAGCCAATTGGATGGCAAAATGGTCTTCTAAGTGATGGACTTTATCAGTCATGGGATGACCTATATAATAGTACACCATCCTCCTTTTCCAATAATTTAATTCCTGGCTCCCTGAGTTTTGTTGATTATGATGCTGATGGAGTAATCACTGTTCAAGATAGAGTGCCTATTAATAATCCGCAATTCGCAACTAAAACATACGCTTTTAGTCTTGGTATTTCTTATAAAAACTTTTCTGCACACGCTTTGTTTAATGGTATGTGGGACATTTCAAAAAACCTTGCCGACGTGTATTTATTTGAATATGCCTCTGCTGCAACAACCAATTGGCAACTCTTAAATAATGAACAATTTGATGCTTGGTCTTTTGATAACCCTAATGGTGTACATCCTGCTTTACGAACAACATCTAATGGTCATGATAATCAACAAAGCACCTACACGAATAGATCAAGTGACTTTTTAAGATTTAAAACTTTAGAACTAAGATATAGAATTGGTAAAAAGCTACTTAATAAGTTAAATTTATTTGATACGTTTGAAGTATTTGTAAATGGAAATAACTTAGCTACTTGGTCTGCTTTACCAGATGAATTTGACCCTGAATCACAACAGTTACTTGTGTATCCAATCACAAAACGCTATAATTTTGGAGTTAAATTATCATTCTAATAAAAAAAATGAAAAAGTATAACATTATGAAAAGATATTTTAATATATTACTACTTTTGGTAGTCCTAGCAAGCACATACTCTTGTGAAGACTATCTTGATCAAAGCCCAGAAGATGGGTTAACTTCAGAGCAAGTTTTTTCCGATTATTTTTCTACGCGAGGTACACTAGATAGAGCCAATCGATTAATACATAATTACGTCTTTAATGATTCCGACTGGTCTAGTGAATTAAACGGCATGGCTGATGACTGTCAGGTGTCTGCCACTAGATTTCCAGTTCATACAGTTTTAAATTCAGGAAACTGGATGGACAGCAACTTTAGAGAAATTGGTGGTATGAGAAGCTTTAATGTAAATCAAGAATTTAATGGGAATGATATTCCTATTGAGATAGTTGGCAAAGCATTTATAGCCATTAGAGCCGTAAATCAAGTAATGAAGAATATTGACTTAATTACGGAATATCCAGAGGGTTTAGGCTATACTAAGGTACAGCTGAAAAACCAATTAATTGGGCAGGCCTATTTTTTAAGAGCTTTCCACTATTTTCAAATTATTAGAAGATATGGTGGTTTTCCAATTATGGACAAAGTATATGATACTACTCATGACTTTAATGAAACCAGACCAACTTACTTAGAGTCAACAGAGTTTATGGTTTCTGATTTGGATAAAGCTATAGAATTACTTCCTGAGCAATGGAATTCACAAAATCTTGGTAGAGCAACTAAAACTTCAGCAAGAGCTTTAAAAGCCATGTCACTCTTATATGCAGCAAGTCCTTTGATGAACCCTCAATTAAACCCTTATGGTTCAAACTCTAAAACATACAATATAGATTTAGCAAAAAGAGCCGCTCAAGCTGGTGCTGAAGCTATTAATGGACTTACAGCCGGGGGTTATGAAATGTTTAGCATGGAAGACTATACCGAAAACTGGTATAGCAGAAACTCTGGCTTCCCTAAAGAAGCTATTATTCAAGCACCTCTATCTCCAAATACTGATCCTAATGGATCTGGAAGAGCTGGCCAAGGATGGTTTTTAGCTCAATTTGAAGGCGGTTGGGCTGTTGAAGGACAACCTACGCAAAATGCAGTTGATAAATTTGAAACTATTTCTGGTTATGACATTAATGACCCAGAAGCTCAAACTATGGGAGGATATGACCCTAACAACCCTTATGAAAATAGAGATCCTCGTTTTAGAAGATTAATATGGGTACATGGTGATGATATGTATCCGGATTTACCTAACCCTAACCCAGGTGCAGCCAGAACTTTAAATGCGCTTCCTGGAGGTTGGCATTATAACTTTGAAAATAGTAGAAGCAAAATGTTTACAGGTTACTATCACAGAGGTAAATTCAAATGGCCCGGATGCAATAAATGGCACAGGTCAAGAGGTTGGTTCCGTATGTTTCCTCATATTAGAGTGCCTCAAGTTTATCTTGATTTTGCAGAAGCTGCCAATGAAGCCTATGGTCCAAATGGTGCTGTTCCTGGCACATCGTTAACAGCAGTTCAAGCTATAAACGTTGTTCGTAACAGGGCTGAAATGCCTAATGTTATTGCCAAATATACTGCAGATAAGGAGACGTTTAAAAAACGTATTTATAATGAAAGAGCTGTAGAACTTTTTCATGAATTCCATAGATGGCATGATTTAAGACGCTGGAAATTGGCACAAGACGTCTTTGCCGAAGGTATATGGGGTGCAGATATTAAAGACGTAAATGGTAACATTGTTTATGACAAAAAGATAATTCAAGGAGCACAACGTATTTTTGAACATAAGCATTATTGGTACCCGTTCCCAACAGATGTTATGAATATTATGACCAAGTTTGAACAAAACCCTGGGTGGTAAATTATAAAATTATAAACATGAAATATTATATATTACTAGTTTTAACAACCATTACTATGGGGGTTGTTTCTGCACAGCAGAAGAATATTGATACCATAACAAAAATAAAAGTAGAAGAAAAAGTTAAACTCCCATTTGGAGAACTTAACCAAGACAAACTGGTGGGTGCCGTTGATGTCATCAAGGCAGACGCATTGTCACATACTTCTGACTATAATGTTGAATCTGCACTAGCAGGACAAGCACCAGGACTCATAATTAGTAAAGGTAATGGTGCTCCAGGTTTTGATACAACATGGATGAAAGTTAGGGGCTTATCAAGAGGAGGTAATAGCGATTCTCCATTAATTGTGATTGATGGTATTGCTAACAGATCGCTTTCTAGTATTGCCTTAGATGAAGTAGAAAGTATTCAAGTTTTAAAAGACGTAACAGCCAAAATGCTTTATGGTAGTAAAGCTGCCAATGGTGTATTAATGGTTACCACAAAACGTGGGTATAATGGAACAAAGAAGGTTTCTTTCTTTGTTGAATCTGGATTTAAATCCGCTACCGTTTTACCTGAATATCTTAATTCGGCAGATTATGCTACACTCTACAATCAAGCAAGGATTAATGATGGGCTAGATCCTGTATATACTGACCAACAAATAAGTGATTACAGAAACAACCCTTCTCCACTAAATCCAGATGTTGATTATAACAGTGAGTTCCTAAAAAACAATGCTTCTTTTACAAGGTTCAATGCTGAATTAATTGGAGGTGACGACAAAACCAAATACTTCTTAAACCTTGGTTATATTAGGGAAGATGGATTAGAAAAATTAAGAAGTCAAGATTTTAATCGTCTTAACATTCGAAGTAATCTTGATTATCAGGTTAACAAATCTGTATCTATGTTTTTAGATATAGCTGGTAGGATGGATATATGGGACAGAGCAAACATTAACAACAATGAATTCTTTAACTCTTTATCATCACACAGACCTAATGATTATGCGCTGTATGTGGGTGATTATGGAGACACGGATAATTTAGGTTGGAGCCCAAGGGTTGCAACAAACTTAGTTGGTGAATTGACCAGATCAGGCTATGTTAAAACAAATAATTACTATGCGCAAACAAACTTAGGATTAAACATTGATCTTAGTAGCATTACGAGTGGTTTATCCATAGGAGGGTATGTAACCTTTGATTTTTATAACAATGTTGGCTTAGGTAAGAGTTTACAATACTCAAGAGTTGACCCCATTACTGAAACTAGAATTGGTACAGATGTGCTAACGGGTTCTGAAAGCCGTATGGGAGATGATACAAGACAGAATTTAGGTATTGTTGGTACACTTGATTATAATAAATCTTGGGGTAAAAATGATTTACAAATCAATTTTTCGGCGCTACAACAAACACTTATTAGAAAATCGACACTTGATGGCCCAACAACCCAGCAAGATGATAAAAACATGAACTTTGGTGGACGTGTTAATTACACCTTCAATAATAAATACACTGTTGAAGGAACCGCATCGTACATGGGGTCTGATAAATTTACCAAGGCTAACCGTTGGGGCTTATTTGGTGCTGGTGGATTGGGTTGGATTATCTCTAATGAAAACTTCCTAAAAAACAGTTCTGCTGTAAATTTCCTTAAATTGAAAGGTTCTTTCGGGGTTATGGGTTATGATAATTCCTTTGACTACTTATTATATCGTGACTTCTATGTGGCTAATGGAAATTTAAGAACAGGTCCTAAAAATGCGGTTCAAGAATTTGGTTGGCGTGCGGGTCAAATTGGAAACACAAATCTTACCTTTGAAAAATCGAGAGAATTTAATATTGGCGTTGAAGCTAGTTTATTCAATAATAAGGTGGCTATTGAGGCCAATTATTTTAACGAATATCGATATGATATGCCCGCGGTACTAAATAATGCACTTCCCGATTTTACTGGAGAACTAAAACCTATTGGAAACTTTAATGAAGTTTCAAACACAGGTGTCGATTTCTTTGTAAGATATAAAGAACATATTGGCGATTTTAATTTTTCCATTGGCACAAACGTAATTTTTTCTAAGGCAGTCAATGAAGTTTTTGATGAATTGAATGAGTATGCTCATTTAAATAGAACGGGACAAGCTACAGATGCCATTTTTGGATGGCAAGCAGATGGCTTATATCAAAATGAGGCCGAAATAATTGCTGATAATGTTACGTCATCTTATGGTGAAATCATCCCTGGTGACGTCAGATTACTAAATATTGTTAATGACAAAGGAGATAATGTTATAGACCAATTTGATAGAAAAATAATTGGTAATAGTTTCCCTAGAACGCATTATGCCCTAAACCTTGATTTAGAGTATAAAGGCTTTCAATTATTTGTAATAGGGCAAGGTGTATCGGGAGTAGATAGATTTCTTAACACCAGTTATTATTGGAATGTAGGAGAAAACAAGTATTCAAATTATGCAAGTGGTGCGGCAGTTCCAGGCTCCGTAGCTGGGGCTAGCTCACCGCGTTTAACTTCTTTATCACAATCTCACAGCTACCGCAACTCGTCATATTGGCTCACTAATGGAGCATTCTTTAAAATTAGAACCATGGAGCTTTCATATAATTTTGATGAAAACGTTAGTAGCAAAATTGGAGCAAATAACTTAAAACTATTTGTTAGAGGTAACGATTTAATAACAATTTCTGATATTAAAGACTCTGATCCAGAGAATATGAATGCGGGCATCAATGCATATCCTATGTATAAAACCATTTCATTGGGTTTAAAGTTAACTTACTAAATACAGAATAGTTATGCAAAAGACAGATAATAAAGAAACTTTAAGTACTATGAAGACTAAAGATTCCATAAAAAAATATACAATGAGAAATATTTTAATTGCTTTCGGTATTTTAATTGCGTTTTCATCATGCGATGATTATTTTGATCCAAAGCTTACTAACGAAAGAAGTGAAGAGCAATTTTTGGCAAACGCAGACTATGTTCGAGGTTTACTTACCTATGCATACCGTGCTATACCGTCATCATTTGACACCTATGGTGGAGATTTTTTAGATGCGGCAACAGACAATGCTTTATCAAATGTACCTGCAGGTGGGATTAACAGAATGGTAGAAACGGATGGCTTTTGGTCTGCAGTTAGCAATCCAATTAACAACTGGCAAGGTAGATATGACGATTTGAAGAATGTTAATCAATTTATAGAAATTGGTTTAGATGGTACAGTTGTTTATTTTAAAGCTGATGAGGAAAGAGATGAAGCTTATCGCCAACGTTTAAAAGGAGAAGCTTATTTTTTAAGAGCTTGGATTCATTTTGATCTACTTAGACGTTATGGAGGAATCGATACTAGTGGAAACTTAATGGGAATCCCTTTAATCACCTCCTTTATAGACATTAATGTTGACGACTTAAATCTTTCAAGAAATACCTATGATGAATGTGTGCAACAAATAGTTGAAGATTTAAACGTCGCTATTACTAATTTGCCTTCAGAATACACAGGTAGCAATGATGATTTTGGCATTAATAACCTAGGTAGACCAACCAGTATTGCATCAAAAGCTCTTAAATCTAGAGTTTTATTGTATGCTGCTAGTCCTTCATTTGGAACATCATCTTACACCGATGCTGCTCAAGCAGCCAATGATGTTATTGATGATATAGGAACTACTTTGCCAAATGTCTATGATATTGATAACATTTCTAAAGATTACTTTAATAATGACACTAATGATGAACTAATCATGCGTCGTGTTAATGGCGGAACCAACGGAGATAATGGGCTTGAGCAAAGTAATTTCCCTCCTAGTTTATTAGGAAATGGCAGATGTAATCCATCACAAAATCTAGTGGATGCTTTTCCTATGGCCAATGGCTACCCCATTAACAACCCCTCTAGTGGTTATGACGAAAACATGATGTACAACAATCGTGATCCTAGATTTGAAATGACGGTTATTTATAACAATAGAATTTTTAAAGGACAAGCTATTGAAACTTTTCAAGGAGGAAACAATGTGCCACCTGCCCCAGGCGTAACTGTAGAAAATTCAACACGAACAGGATACTATTTACGTAAATGGATTAGCAATTCATCTAATTTAGTTCCGGGTAACATATCTTCTGATTATCACTACAATGCTTTATTACGCAAAGCAGAAGTGTTTTTAAATTTAGCAGAAGCGGCAAATGAAGCTTATGGTCCTGATGGTGGAAATCTAAATTTAACTGCAAGACAAGCGATTGCAGAAGTTAGAAGAAGAGCCGGTATAGCTTCTGGAGGTAATGATGATTATTTAGCATCAATAACAACAAAAGAGGCGATGAGAGAATTGATTAAAAACGAACGCAGAATAGAATTATGTTTTGAAGGCCACTACTTTTTCGATTTAAGACGTTGGAAAGACAATTTGAATATGCCAATTGAAGGGGTTACTATAACAAAAAACCCAGATGACTCTTTTAACTATGACAGACAAACTATTGTTGTCCCTAGCTATAAAGACTTTATGATTTATGGGCCACTTCCGTTCAATGAAATATTGAAAACTCAAAATATAACTCAAAACCAAGGATGGTAGTCAAATCAAATATATTAAACTAGAAAAATGAAGATTATGAAAAAAGTAGTATTATTAATATGCATAGGATCCCTGTTTTTACTTCAGGCTTGCTATGAAGACTATAAAGAAGATTACATATATTCTGCTACCTATTTTGCCCGTCAGTATCCAATACGTACGTTGGTAGATGAAGCAGACAAAGATATGACTCTTGAAATTGGTGCCGTTTTAGGTGGAAAATATTCAAATGATGTTAATGAACGTGCATCTTTTATTATTCAAGACACCTTATTGAATGCTGATAATTATCCGCAGTTCACAAAGCTTCCTGATAATTACTATACACTTAAAAGCAACGATATTGTTATTCCAAGTGGACAGTTCAAGGGAAGTACAACCATGACCATTAATAAAGATTTATTTTTAAATGATCCTTTAGCTATAGGTAATAACTACGCCCTTCCAATTGAAATGACGGAGTCTACAGCTGACACCATTTTGCACAGCAAACGTTACTCTGTTGTTGTGATTAAGTATTTCAACCAATACCACGGCTGGTATTATGTTAAGGGGGTAGACACGAATACTTCAGATAACACTAGTGTAACGTATTCAAACGATGACCTTGTACTAAATGAAGATGTTCTATTACAAACAACATCTAAAAATGAGCTTACTGTACCTTATGTAGGCAACCCAGATGTTTCAGGAAGAAACATGAACTTTTCTATAGATACTGATGGCTCAGTAATCATTTCTGAAGACAATGTAACAGGTACATCTGGAACTGGTTCTTATGATTCAAACACTAGAAATTTCACTCTTGATTATTCCTATACAGATGGAGATGGAGCGGTACATACGGTAAAAGACACACTTATTTACAGAAATACTGAACTTATTCTAGAAGAATGGAATTAAAACTTGAGCATTTTTAATCAATCTAATTACTAATAAAAAAGATTAATAGTAAAATTTCAGAATTAGTTTAGTTTTATTTTGTTTAGAGGCCCTGTTGTTAATGACAGGGCCTTGCCTTTAAAATCTAATTTATAGGCTTCATAATGTTAAATAATTTTTAAATCCTTATAAGGTTTTCATAATAAAAATCTGAAATGTCAATTAGTACGTAAAAGAGTAAAACTAATTGTGATTAACAGAACTATGAAAATCAGAAAACAGGACTTTAACCAGTCTAATATTTCCATAACAGCTAATTTAAACTTATTCGTACATCTATTTCAAACCAAGCTTAAAAGGTTTAAAAAAGAAAATCTTTGGGGAATTTTAGTCCTATCAGCTACTTTTTTATTAATTATTGACGCTGTTTATTTAGGTGTTATTTTACGGAAAGATATTGCTATTTATAATGCACAACGATTAAGTACTACCTTTGGGGTTGCTCTTATGATCTTTTCGATTGCTTTACTTCTTTTTAAAGGTAGTTTCTTTATTTACACACTATTCCGTTACTTTAAATACAAGCCCATTACATCTGTAAGCGATACAGAATTGCCCTCGTGTACTGTCATAGTACCAGCCTATAACGAAGGTAAACAAGTTTATGATACTTTAATGAGTCTCGCTCAAAGTGAGTATCCTGAAGAAAAATTTGAGTTGCTTTCTATTGATGACGGCAGTCAAGATGACACATGGCCATGGATGATTGAAGCAAAAAAAGTACTGGGTGACCGTTTAAAAATTCATCAGCAACCTGAAAACAAAGGAAAGCGCCATGCTTTATATTACGGTTTTAATAATGGCACTGGTGACGTTTTTGTTACCGTTGATAGTGATTCAATAGTTAATCCTGATACTCTAAGAAATTTAATAGGTCCTTTAGTGACAGATGAAACTTGTGGAGCTGTTGCTGGCAATATTCGCGTATTAAACAAAGACAAAGGGCTGTTACCTAAAATGCTAGATGTAAGCTTTGTTTTAAGTTTTGAATTTGTACGTTCTGCTGAAAGCACACTAAAATCAGTACTATGTACACCAGGCGCTTTGGCAGCATACCGTAGAGCCGCTGTTTTTAATTGCCTTCAAGAATGGATGAATCAAACCTTTATGGGAAACCCTTCAGATATTGGAGAAGATCGTGCATTGACCAATATGATTTTAAAACAAGGCTATCATGTTTTATTTCAAAGAAATGCTTATGCATATACCAATGTTCCTGAAAAATACCGCGGCCTTTACAAGATGTTTATTCGTTGGGGGCGTAGTAATGTGCGTGAAAACATTGAAATGTCTAAATATGTTTTCAAAAATTTTAGGAAGGGTTCTAAACTGGGAACACGATTACTGTTTCTGAGTCAGTCCGTTGAAATCATCATGACCTACCCTTTTTTAATTCTGATGATATTATTTATTTTCACCCACCCTATATTATTTTTAAGTTCAACCTTTTTAAGTATTTTGGTAGTTTCAACATTCCCAGTGTTATTTTATGCAAAAAGATATGATATAAAAGCGTCTTTTTGGGCGTATACCTATAGCATTTTATACACCTTTGGTTTGTTTTGGATTACCCCCTATGCCATAGCCACGGCTAGCAAAAGTGGTTGGTTAACTAGAGAATTACCAAAGTCTAATACCGTTTAAATCGAGAAGAAAAATTATTTTTGCATTGAATCTTTCTACTCGCTTTCATTTAGCCAATCAAAATGCTTATCGATAATAACTTGTTTATTTTCTTTTACATAGTTGATTAAAGATTTAGCTATAGTTGACATATTCTTGGAACTTAACCAAATCAAATTCCAATTAGTAACAATGGGCAATCCCTTCACTGGGATAATTTGCAAATCGCCAATGGTAAGCGCATTTTTAATACCAATAAGAGGCATGATTGAATAGCCTAAACCAGAAATAACAGCTTGTTTTAAGGCCTCATTTGAGGTAAGCTCCATTTTTTTATAGGTTGAAATTTTCTTAGAGTCTATAAACTTTTCCATAGCTAATCTAGTTGCTGAACCTTGTTCTCTGTATATCAAAGGAAGTTTTTGGAATTCAGACTTTGACAAGTATTTGCCTTTATGCTGGTACTCTTTACCCCCTACCATATAAAGTTCATTAGGCATAAGTTGAATTCTATTAATTTTTAACTTTTTAGGGATTGTGGAAACCATAGCAAAATCAACTTCATTATTCTCAAGAGCTTTAATTACGGAAGCCTTATTAGTTACATCCATAACAAGGTCAATACCTCGGTGTTGATTTATAAAATCAGATATAAAATAAGGCATAACGTATTTTGCCGTAGAAACAATGGCAATTTTTAATTTACCTGCTAACTCACCCTGATAAGACAATGCTTTATAATCAATAGCCTTAACCTCATCCATAATTTTTTGAGTAGCTTGGGCTACTTCCTCACCAAACTCGGTGATATAAATACGCCTCCCTACAACTTCAAAAAGTGGTATTTTAAATTGATCTTGAAAGTTTTTTAACTGAATGGAAACTGCTGGCTGTGTTAAATACAAAGCTTCTGATGCCTTTGTTACGCTTTGTAATTCGGCTATTTTTAAAAATACTTCTAGCTGGTGCAATGTATAATTCATAATTATTTTTTATGTATTTCATAATAAATATAAATAAAAATTTATGAAAAATATATCTAAACTTTGCATCAAAATTTAAAAACATGAAGAAAAGACTATTTAACCTCCTCATTAAATTCCACAACAAAATTGTACAGATTAATGATATTATTATAACTGCTATGTTTTTGTTTTTTGTAAGTCTATCGTTGAAAAACAACGGCTTATTTACGCAAGAACTGACTTTGTGTGGTTTGATTGTATTTCTAGCTGTCACCAACAAAAACCTAAATATGTTAACCAAAACCAAATAATATAACTACATGGATTTACATTTACTAATTGACAACCTAACCAACCCTGCATTACTTTTCTTTTTTTTAGGAATTATTGCGGTTCAATTAAAGAGTGATCTACAAATACCTGAAAACTCATCAAAATTCATCTCTTTGTACTTACTTCTCGCCATTGGTTTTAAAGGCGGACAGGAATTATCTCATAGCACATTTAGCTTAGAAATACTTTGGGCTTTAATTTTCGGCATCCTATTAGCTATATCTGTACCGATTTATACTTATTACATCTTGCGTAAAAAATTTAGTGTAGAAAATGCCGGAGCCATAGCTGCATCATACGGATCTGTAAGCGCCGTCACTTTTGTAACAGCCATATCCTATCTTGAAATTATGCAAATTCCATTTAGCGGCCACATGGTTGCTGTAATGGCGCTTATGGAGGCTCCTTCTATCATGGTTGGACTCTTACTTATCATGATTTCAAAGGGAGGCAAAAAGAAATCAGGCATACCCATGTCAACCGT
The DNA here is from genome assembly GCF_045788535.1 of Allotamlana fucoidanivorans. Classification (GTDB taxonomy): domain Bacteria; phylum Bacteroidota; class Bacteroidia; order Flavobacteriales; family Flavobacteriaceae; genus Allotamlana; species Allotamlana fucoidanivorans. The sequence goes on from NZ_CP074074.1 coordinate 291,624, forward strand.
TTTACGTCACGCACTTTTCAATGGAAGTGTATTATTAATAATAGGAAGCCTTATAATTGGGTTTCTTGCTAGCGATGCTCAAGCTGAAGGTATTAAACCATTCACCACAGATATTTTTAAAGGATTCCTTGCCGTATTCCTATTAGACATGGGAATTACCAGTGGAAGAAAACTCTCAGATTTTATAAAGAAAGGTTGGTTTGCTCTAATCTTTGCAATTTTAATTCCAATCCTCAACGGTTGCTTGGTATCTATTATTACGGCAGGCTTTGTCACTGGAATAGGCAACAGATTATTATTCGCAATCCTAGCCGCCAGTGCTTCCTATATTGCCGTACCTGCTGCCATGAAAATTGCTGTTCCAAAGGCTAGTCCGAGTTTATATATTCCAATGGCTCTTGCTATTACCTTTCCATTCAATATCACACTGGGCATGCCCTTGTACTTATGCATAATTCAAAACTTTTAATAGAACCTAAATATTTAATTACTATGAAAACATCATTGAAATCAAAAAGTAAAACCCAAAAAACATTACAACACTCCGTCAAGTTAATTGATGGTTGTTTCACCAATGCTGAGGCCAGAGATATCTTGAGTGAGATATTAGATGTTAAAATTAATTTTCACAAACTTCAACGATTGTCTAAAACTGAAGGCAACATCAATGATGCTTGCGAATTTGACAATAGCAGAATCATTGAACTTATTGATTCTAAACAGGATACTAAGACTTTTTTATCCGATCCGAAATGGAATGGTAAAACTCTAAAAATAGAAAGTACCGTTACCATTACGGTTACCGACTAATTGAATCACATTTGTATTTGTAAAATAGGTCCAACAATTTCAAAATTGTTGGACTTTTCTTTGCTTTAAACTGTAATATATATGCTATTTTCCTAATCACATTTTCTAATTGAGCCGTTTTGATTTAGACTTGGTTCCAACAAAGACTAAAGTTCTTCTAACTATTAAACGGTTGTAGAATTTCCTTTGCGAACAAAATATTTTAATCTACTAAAACCTAAAATTTAAACCTATGTTTAGAGCAGCTGAATTATAGTTGTCCTCTGCTATTGATGTATACGATAGTACTAGTGCTAGCTTCTCTTTTAACCGATACGCCATTGATGGACGCATATAAAATCCGCCATTGCTATCATTAAAAAAACCACCGTCATTATCTCCAATATAATTTGCATTTAAAGCATACCCCAGATCAATTCCTGCGTAAATAGATTTGGAAATATTAAAATTGGAAGCTACTGCTAGTGGCATAAAAACATCTGGAATTGAGCTAAACCATCCTTTTGACCCATCTCCATTACTGCCTTCTCCTAAAAAAGTAACAACACCTGTTGACGCACCTAAATTAACAACATCTGATAATGACCATAAGTAACAAACATGTCCCTGAAGGGTATACGAAAAAAGCTCCTTTGAATCTGCTAATGTAGGCCCTACACTAATTTCCACCCTAAAACCTTTTTGAGCATTTGCAACACAACAAAAAAAACAAATAGCAATTACCATTAAGTAAATTGATATTGCTTTTATCATTGTTTACAGTTTAATATATTCTTTATAAAAGTAAGACGACGCGTCATCACCGCAATAAAAAATTGGATTATACTGCCCAACTTTAACGGAATTTTTGCTGACTTTAAAATAAGTAGCCTCCTCTTCCTCCTGTCCTTCATATTTCACAAATAAAGCACCATCCATAATTTTCCATGTCCCTTTTTCCAAGACATCTTCTGTACATTTATCATCGATATACTCATAAAAATACGTTTCAACCCAAGTGCCATCGGCGTTTATAGTCAACCGCCCCTTTTGTTCACAGGATGTATAGTTTTCAACATCTTGGTCTTCACCAGAACAAACTATGACAAACCTTACGGGCTTCCAAACACCAACAAATTGACTCTCTATATTTTGCTGTGGGGTTTCTTTTTCATCGTCATTTGAAGAACATGATGAAGCAAAAAACAAAAAAAATACAGCTACATAAACTATTAAACTTTGTGTTTTCATGACTGTTTGAATTAAATTAATATATCCTATTTGATGTCACTACGCTAAAAATTTGCATTTTAAAAATTCAATCTAATTTATATTTATAAGTACCCATTAAGCGATCCCAAAATGTAAAATACAACCCGAAATTATACTTTGAATTCCTATGGTGAACATCATGATCTAATGGCGTATTTTGGAACTTAAACAATTTAAGTTGTTTTATATCATATCCTAAATGCACAAAAGTATCATAAAAAATCATCCAAGTAATAAACACCACTAAAGCCCAATTATGCCATGGTACTGTAAAAATAATTATTGGAATAATACCCATAGTTAAAATCGATTCTAAAGGGTGAAACGCAAAAGCACCCCACGTTGATGGGTTTTTAAATTTATGGTGTAATAAATGTGTGTACTTAAAAATTATTTTATGGTGCATGAGCCTATGAACCCAATAGGAATATGTATCATGTAACACCACCATAAGTAGAATACTAACCACAAAATAAACCAATCCATATTCATTGATATCCGCATAGTTTCTTGTATAACCATTTTTTAACCAATACACAAATAGCCAAATTCCTGAACTATAAATACAAAAAGTAACCAAAGAATATTTTATTTCTTGAAAGATTTGCTTCCTGTTGGGATGTGCCTTTTGAATTTTAAGCGATTGATACTCTTCTTTTTTTATAATGTACAGCCAAAAATACGGCAATCCAGCAACTACCATGTATCTAGCAACTAATATTACCATCAACAGAAACCATAATTTAAACACCGATAACTCTAACAACGTTTCCATAATACATTACTTGATTAATAGATTGAACATCCTTTTTTTGACAAATTAGCTAAGGCTAGATTAAAATCCTTACTTAAAATATTCCCTGAATTAGTATGACAAAAATTGCAGGCATTTAAATTTCCTTTTGCGTCAATATAAACACTCCTGTTTCCACCTGCAAAACACCCTTGTCTTCGTTGATAATACCCATGATAACTAATTATAGGGAAATCTAGAAAGTCATTAGAATAATTCATTTTAACAAAGAAGGATTCTAAGATTTTAAGATTATCATCTGATAGTTTTACATCTCTACCTTCAAAGTGTCCAACTGGTTTTGGCTCTAAATACTGTACAAAATGCACCCCAATGTTTTTAGCCAGCAACATATACTTCATCAAATTTTCTTCACTAACAAAGTCATTGGTTATACATACAGAAAAGGCTACAACCATATTATTTGCAATAGCATTTTTGGCACCTTCTAGCGCCCAATGATAAGCATGCTTAAACCCTCTAAAACTGTTATGCATTTCCTCATCAAAATGATCTAAGCTTATGAATATTCCAGTTAAACCAGCTTTTTTCAATTGTTTTGCCTTGCTAAAAGTAAGTCGATACCCCGATGTATTAATCCAAATATTTGAATTCTTATTGGCCTTGTTCAATAGGTTAATTAGTAAATTAATTTTTAGCAAAGGTTCACCTCCTGTTAAATGAATCTGGCCTGTCCCCATATTTTGTAATCTAGAAATCACCTTCAACAAATCTTCTTCATCTAGTTGATCTTTCTGGTTTAGCGTATCCCATGTATAACAATGATCACATTGTAGGGCACATTTATGGGTTATGGCCAAGTGCACATGGTTAAATCTTAATCCTGCACCCTTTATTGGTTTAAAATAATTTAATTCAGAAGTGATAAAACGACGGTAATTGTCATCAAAATATCCAGGCGTATATAAGCCAATATAGTACTTGCCGTCTACCTTAACCATTTTCTTTAACTTAAAATTACCGAGAAACTTTTTTCTCAACTGAATAAGGTATCTAAGTCCTAAATACCAGTTTAAAGGACTCTTGTATGCTTTTAACAAGATACCGAAAAGCGAACATCTAATGACAAACAACCACAAGGTTTTCTGTAACCCAGATATGGTTTTACATTGAGCGCTATGATTTTTATAACTTACATTCTTAAATGTAGTTGACTCCATCATAAACGTTTGTTTACTTACAGAAATTGTGGTTACTTCATTCATGATACGCCACTTTTTTTGAATTAAAATTCACAATATCAAAATAGTATTGTTCTGAATACTTGGTAAAAACATTATCCTTTCTAAATTCTTTCAATCGTTCAAAATCTGGAACACCTTTATAATCCCGTATATAATTATAATAGCCTCTACTTAGTAAAAACAAGGATTCCTTAGCTTCCTTATTATGTCTATGGGTTTGAAATGAAACCGTAACCTCATCGCCAATATTAGGTTGTACCAAATAATTTGCGTCTTTATATTTTAAAAGTTCTGTAATGTCCTTACCTTTTTGATTAATAGCCGAGTTAGGCTTTAAATATTCTGAAATTAACCTCTCGTTTTCCGAATAATCTATTGCTACATAGTCTACTTCCCAGAACATAAATCCTGTTTCTAATTTAATTTGAATAGTTTCTTTATAAACATCATCCAGTGGTATTGACACAACAATATCTCTAGTTGCCATTGGTCCTACAGTATTGATATTTTGTACCAATTGCCACCCTTTATCTGTTTTTAGATAAACTGAAAGGGGAATATTTTGGGCTTTTACCCAATTTTCTATAGATACCTTAGAAACTTCTTGTTGTCTTTTTTGAAACGTATTGTAGTATGAACCAAACTGCTCATTAAACTTCCCGTACATATAATCTAACCAAACAGAATTTTTGGCTGTTACATATAACTTGGCGTTTTTACAATGGCTTGGTTTTTCAAAATCAAAAACCACTTGTCTAGTACTATTTTGGTTATTTAAAGCTGTATTAAAGGCATAAAAATCATTATCCTTATGCAATGCAGGCTGTATCTGTTCATATCCATCATCCATTGTAACTCGTTTAGGCGCTATCAAATTCTTAAAAGTATGAGGTTTACCTTGATGGTCTATCAAGACTTCTATATCCTCGTTATGCGTAAACCGAATCAATTGTACAACATCCGTATATTGCACTTCCTTTAGATGGTTGGCTATTTTTATATTATACTCCCCGTTGTCACCTAGAATATTAGGAAGCGCCAGGTAATCATCTCGTTGCATGTTTGAAGTAATGGTTCCAGGGTAAAGCTCTCCAGTAAAATAATAGCCTTCATTATGCTTTACATAAACAAAAGGACAAGAGCTTTTAAGCGCAGCCACCAACAAGGTTACAAAGGCAATAGTACCAAATGTACCTGCCAATACATTTGCTATTGACCGCCCCGTATTCTTATCATTAATAGAAACCCGTTCTACATCTGAAAAAGGGATACTTACATTTTGGTAGTCATTGAAGTTTGAACTATTGTTCAAATAAAAATGCACCTCATTAAGTGGTGTTTGCTTTGATGGTTTATAGCGATGAACTCGCTTAGTATCTCGAGTAGCAGTATATGTTTGAACAGAATCTTTTACCTCATCTGTGCTTTCGCTACGATTCTTATTCGATTTATTTTTTAATCCTTTATTGGGATTTTTTTTTGAAACCTTTTTTTCAAACTGATGTTTTGATGAAACAGGAGCCAAAACACCACTAATTGTTTGCTCATCTTCATTAACTACAATCTCATTTAAATGCCATTCTAAATCCTTTTGATGTAGAATAGCATACTTATCTTGCTCATTAAAATTCTTGATAGTGCCTGAAATAGTTTCTTTAGTGGTTGCAACATCCTTAACAGTGTAATAGGAACATGATATAGAAAGATTTATAGTAGCGAATGAAAAAAGTACTGCTATTTCTCTTGTATATTTTTTACATAATTTAAGAGGAACCCAACCATACATACAATTGTTATTTTTTATATTCATGATAGAAGCTTTTAGTATAGGTTGACATGTTTAATTCAATTTGACCATTTATATTGATACTTGCCAACAAGTATTTTGGCCATACTTACATAAGTAAGAACGGGCTTTAGGTTTTAATGCAAAGACCTAAGTACTTGTAACCTTTGTACCATAATAATCTGAAAATACTTTTCAGATTTAAAATTTTATAATTCAACAGGAAATGGCTACTATTAATATTCTAAAAAGGAGATAGAGTAAAATTAAAACATACAATAAGAAACTGCATTAACTATTTTGTCAAAGCATAGGAGTATTTATGCATACCCAATAAACGCAAGAATTATTATTGCATTATACAAAATAAATTGCACTATTCGTTTAGTTCACTTGGAGCTATTCCAAACTCTTTTTTGAAAGCACGACTAAACCATGAAGGATCGTTAAAACCGACTTCATAAGCGATTTCTGATATACTTTTATTTGAAGTTTGAATGAGGGCTTTAGCCTTATTTAGTCTGATAGATCGAATGAATACTGCCGTAGAACGGTTGGTGGTTGCCTTGATTTTTCTATATAACTGCGATTCGCTTAAATGTAATTTTTCAGCGAGCTGAACCGATCCAAACCCAGAGTCATCTAACGCTTCATTTACAAACTTAACAACCGCTTTAATAAATACCGTTTGAGGCTCTTTATCTCTACGTGCAATAAAAGTCTTAAAATCCTCCTGACTGAATTTTTCAATCATGGTTTTTCTAAGGCTTGTCAATTGATTTATTCTTGCAAATAATTCGTTTTTATTAAATGGTTTTATTAAATAGGCGTCTGCACCATGTATTAACCCCGTTATGCGGTCTTTATCACTGGCCCTCGCTGTTAATAGTATTATAGGAATATGATTGGTCATTAATTCCGATTTCAGTGTATTACAAACCTCAAAACCGTTCTTTTTTGGCATCATCACATCACTTATTATAATATCGGGAATATATGTCTTTGCTAATTCTATGCCCTTTTCCCCGTCTTCTGCTAGAAGGATTTTATAATTAGCTTCAAGACAAGTCTTTAAATAATAAGCAACGTCTTTGTTATCTTCAATAATTAAGGCTATAGATGATGTTTCATCTAAGTCGGTATGAAAACATTGCTCCACATCCGTTTCATCACGGTGCACAGTTTTGGGAGGGTCTAAGTGATCCTCCAACTTCGATTTAATTATCGCTGCACGATTGGTTATAGGTAGTGTTATAGAAAACTCACTGCCTTTTTGCCTCTCACTTTTTACATCAATAGTGCCGCCCAAAAGTTTTGTAAGTTCTTTTGTTAAGGCTAACCCTATCCCTGTTCCTTTAAACTGTGGTGTTGCCAAGTTTTTTGCCTGATAAAATTTTTCAAAAACATTGGGAAGATCTTCTCTAGCTATACCAATACCATTATCGATAATTTTAAGCACCAAATTATTATTAAACGTTTTTATATGACAAATTATCTTTCCCCGTTCCTGGGTAAACTTAATAGCATTAATAATTAGGTTTTTAACTATGGTAGAAAGTTTTTCAGCGTCTGTATCCATATACAAAGTATCCACTTCTGAATAGAACACATAATCTATATGCTTTTCTTTAGCCATAGATTCAAAACTTTCAAAAAGGTATTTAACGTAATTTACTATTTCAACCTGACTCCAATTAACCTCTAGTTCAGCACTTTCAAGCTTGGTTAGATCAAGCATATCATTTACCATTTTAAGCAAGCTGGCACTATTTTCTTTTATAAGCTTTAACGATTTTATAGTTTTAGGGTTTTTAGAATTCTCCTGATTTTCTAAGGTTTCTATCATGCCTTGTATAACCGTTATAGGAGTTCTAAACTCATGAGTAATATTGGTATACAAAGAATTTTTAAGTTCATCTATTTCCTTTAATTTTTTCGATTCTGCAAGGGCCAATTTTCTGGACAACTGAAAATTATACAACCAGTAGGATAACACTAAAAGCAACATAATATAACCTATAATGGCAATGGTTGTAGACCACCAAGGCGGATTTACTTTAATCTTTAATTGGAGAGGGGCTTGTTTCCATGCTATTCCTCTTGAAAAACCATTGACTTCTAAATTATATTCCCCTCGTGGTAAGTTTAAAAACTGAATTCTGTTTTCACTAAGAAAGCTCCACTTGCTATCAAGTGGCTTAAGTCGATAAGCATACTGGATGTTTTTATCCATCCTGAAATCTAAAGCAGAAAATTTCAAATAGAAAGGAAACTGATCGCTTTGAATAGTTATGTTCTCAGCAGTTTCTATAGAAGATTTTATAACCTCTTTTTGATTTAAAGGGGTTATGTTTTGATTCTTTATTTGTAATTGTGAAAAATAAAGTTGCTGGGGCGCATCTAAGACGTGTATTTCATTGGGATTAAAAAAAGTAAGACCCTCAACACCGCCCATATAAACCATACCATCCGCATCACGAAACCGTGCATGGGTATCAAATTCTCTTCCCTGTATATTATCTAAAACTGAAA